>JACDGQ010000403.1 GCA_013821615.1 Planctomycetota bacterium | reverse complement strand
ACGGGAAGCGCGTGTGCTGCGAGGTGACCTCGGCCATGAGCTGGTCGACCGACACGGTGTTGTGGTAGGAACGCGCGCTCTGCGCATCGATCTTGGCGCCGGTCAGCCAGGTGTCGGCGCAGACGTGCGCTTGGCCGAGGCCGTTGGGGTGGTGCAGGCCGCTGAACACGGTGAGCGCATCGCGGTGCTTCTCGAGCGGCTTCAACGACGGCGAGAAGTCGTAGCCGCGCCCGCTCTTCGCGACCTGCCAGGCCATGCCATTGACGCCGTTGGGGATGTAGAAGAACACGCTGCGCCGGGCTTTCGCGGCGGCGGCGGCGGCGGCCGGCTCGCCGGCGCGCAGCGGCACCATCGCACCGAGCAGCGGCAGGGCGATGGCCGCACCCGCACCGCGCAGGAAGTGGCGGCGCGACAGCAGCCAGCGTTGGGTCAGGAGATTGCTCATGGCGGTGATTCCGTGCGGTGTCGTCAGCGTTTCTGGAAGAGGTCGCTGGCCACCAGCTGCTCGATCAGGGTGGCGAGCCGGTAGTCCTGGCTCTTTGCCCCTGCGGCGAGCGCGGCGAGATCCTTGCGGTCGGCGAAGGTCATGCCGCGGCGCAGCGCGTAGGTCGCGAGCTTGTCGCAGAAGGCGACCGCGAACCGCTCGAGGTCGGCGACCAGCAGCTGCTTGAGTCCCGCGGCGTCGGCGAAGGTGCGGCCGTCGATCAGCTCGCCGCTGGGATCGAGCTTGGGATTGGCGCCGGCGCCATCGCGCACGGTCTCTTCCGTGCGCCAGTGGCCGATGGCGTCGTAATTGTCGAAGGCCAGACCGAGCGGGTCGATCTTGCGGTGGCAGGCGGCGCAATTGGCGTCGGAACGGTGCGCTTCGAGGCGCGCGCGCAGCGTGGCCTTGGGCTGGTTGGCCTCGCCGCCCTTGATCGGCGGGACGTTGGCGGGCGGCGGGGGCGGCGGCTTGCCGATGATCGACTCCAGGATCCATTTGCCGCGGTGCACCGGCCGATGACGGGTTCCGTCAGAGGTCAGGCTCAGCACCGCCGCCTGGGTGAGCAGGCCGCCGCGGTGGTCCTCAGGTTTCAGCGCGACGCGCCGGAACTCCTGGCCGCCGACCCCGCTGATGCCGTAGTGCAGGGCGAGGCGCTCGTTGAGCATGGTCCAGTCGGATTCCAGGAATTCGCGCAGGCCGAGGTCGTGGGTCGCCACCTCGCGAAAGAAGCCAGTGGTCTCGGCGACCATGCTCTTCTCGAGGTAGTCGTCGTAGTCGGGGTAGAGCTTGCGGTCCGGCGCGAACATGCCGACGCGGCGCAGCTGCAGCCACTGGCGCGGGAAGGCCTCCAGGAAGGCCTGGGCCCGGCTGTCGGCGAGCATGCGACGGGTCTCGGCGTGCAGGGTCGTGGGCAGGTGCAGCGTGCCTTGGCGGGCGAGTTCCAGCAGATGCTCGTCGGGCATCGAGCTCCACAGGAAGTAGGACAGCCGCGCGGCCAGCTCCCAGTCGTCCAACTTCGGCGCCGGCGCGCCGGCCTTGCCCTCGACCAGGTAGAGGAAGCTCTTGGAGCACAACGCGGCGAGCAGTGCGGGCTTGAGCGAGGCCGCGAAGGACGTGCCGAGCGCGCGTTCGCGCGCGAAGACCTTCATCAGGCCGTCGACCTCACCCGGCTGCGCGGGGCGGCGGAAGGCGCGGCCCAGGAAGCGCGCGAGGATGGCGCGCGCGTACTCGGTCTCGCGCGCCGCGCCCTTGGAGACCGGCCCGGCGAAGAAGATGCGCTGGTGCGCGGGCGGCGGCCACGACGCCTGCAGCGGGCCCTCGTACTCCAACCAGTCGAGCAGGATGGTCGGCCAGATCGGCGTGAAGGCGTCGTCGGTGAGCTTGATCTGCCAGGGCTGCCGGGCTTTGAGCGCGAAGAACGGCTTGGAATCGAGCGGGCGCGACTGGCGGCCCTCGGGATTGGGTCCCGGCACCGCGTTGATGACGCGCATCTGCAGCACAGCGGCGGGCAGGTGGGCGTGGAACTCGAGTGTCACCGGTTGATCCTCGGGCGCCTCGACATCCTGTTCGAAGAGCACGCGGTCGATGCCCGCGGCGTAGACCAGCAGGCGCGGCGTGCGTCCGCCAGCCGGGCGCAGCGCGCTGAGCTGGACGCGGAAGCGGTACTCGCCGGCGACCGGGATGACCAGGTCGTTGCCCTCGCCCGGCGTGCCGTTGGCGCCGTTGTTGGGCACGATGTCGATGCGCACCTTCTTGGCCGTGCCCTGGGCGGCGAGCTCCTTCGCGAACTCGCCGCGGATGCGGTGGAACTCGACTGGGCCCAGGCGCACCGTCTTGACCTCGGGCATCGGGCCCAGGGCCAGGGCCTCGGCGAGCGCCGCATCGGCGGCGGCCAGGTACTTCTCGATATGCGCCGGCGATACCGTCAGCACCGCGCCGATGCGCTCGAAGCCCTGCCAGTCCGGGTCCTCGGGCAGGCCGGTGGGGTCACTGACATCGCTGCTCACGCCGAGCAGATCGCGCATGGTGTTGCGGTACTCGTCGCGCGACAGCCGGCGAAACGACACCGTCTCGCCCTCCGCTGCCTGGCGACTGATGTCGGCCTCGGTGAGCTGCGCGGTGATCTGGTCGGCGACGCGCGCGACCTCGGCGGGGCTGGGCCGCGCCTGCTTCTTCGGCGGCATGTCGCCGGAATTGATGCGCTCCATGACCTCCATCCAGTGCCCGGCCGCGCCGGGACTCGCGAAGTCGCGGGCCAGGGTGTCCAGGCGCAGGTCGCCCTTCTGCTTCTTGTCGCCGTGGCAGTCGAGGCAGTGCGCCGCGAGGAACGGCTTGACCACCGCATCGAACTCGCGCACCGCCTCCGCCGGGGTCGCCGTCGCGGCCTCTGCCGCCGCGAACTGGCCGGACGCGACGAGCGCCGCCGCCAGCGGCAGCAGGCGCAGGCGGGTACGCCAGCGGGAAACGCTGGGGGCGAGCTGCGCGCGGACGGCTGGGGAGATGGGGTGCGTGGTCATGGCGATGATCCGGATTGTAAACCAGAGGCGCGACCCACCATCCCCCGCACGGGGGATCAACGCCCAGGCTGGACGGGGGTCGGGACCGGCTTTCCGGGGATTTTTACCGCTAAGACGCCAAGCCGCCGAGAGTCGCCGAGGAAAAAGAGGGTTTCAAGATTCCTCGTCATTCGTGGTGGATCCATTGCCTGCTCGGGTCTCGTCGATCACAACAAGAAAGACAGGATCGAACAAGAGGAACGGAGGAACGGAGGACAACCAAGAGATGGCGATGCCGTTCTTCCCGATTTCGCTTTTTTACTGGTTCCCTGTCCTCCTCCGTTTCTCCGTTGCTCTTGTTCGATCAGGTTTCGCTTACCCCGCAATGGACGGAAAGGTTCCACCTCAGACGACGAGGAACCAGTTTCAATCCCCCCAGCCCCATTCTATTGACTACCGAGGTGGCGATGACCCTCCCGCTCTCAAGTCTGTTTCGTGGCGTCTTGGCGTCTTGGCGGTAGAAATCCCGAGAATCAGGGTTTTTCAATGGCTGGACAGCAACCCCAGATCGTACGCCCGCGCCACCGCCTCCGCGCGGCCGGCCACTCCCAGTTTGCTGAACACCGCCTTGAGGTGGCTCTTGATGGTCTCGCCGCTGACCCCCAGCGCACGACCGAGGTCGTCGTTGGAAAGCCCACGGCCGAGGTGGTGGAGGACCTCGAGTTCGCGCGCACTCAAACCGGCGTCTGTGCCGCGGTCGGGCTCGGGCGGGAAGCAGGCGCCACCCGCAGCGACCGCATGGATGGCGCGCAGCAACGTGGCGCGGTCTGCCGACTTGCTGAGGTAGCCGGCGGCGCCGTGGCGGCGGGCGAGCGCGACCTCGGCGACGGTGGCGCTGGCCGACAGCACCAGGATGCGCAGCGCGGGCCAGCGCGGCAGGATGCGCTCGAGCGCGGCGAAGCCATCACCGCCGGGCATGCGCAGGTCGAGCAGCAC
>JACDGQ010000402.1 GCA_013821615.1 Planctomycetota bacterium | reverse complement strand
ACCGTGCACCGCGCCGCCGCCGTGGCGCGGCGCGGCCAGGCCGCGGCGCAGCGCGTCCTCGAGGCTCGGCGCGGTGAGCATCGACGACAGCAGGTGGCTGGTGAAGTGCCCGCAGGCGCCGTCGCGCACGCGCAGCTCGTTGCAGGCCACCGCGACCCCGGCTTCGGACAGGCCGGCAACCGGGTGCAGGCCGGCCAGAGTCAGGGTGAGCGTCGCGGGTCCGTGCGAGGGGATGCGGCGCATCAGCGTCAGGTAGGGCAGCAGCGCGGGGTCGAGGTACCAGGCGAAAGCCATGCACGGCTTGCCGTCCGCGGTGTGGCTGGCGTCGAGGCACACGAAGGTGCTGGGCCGCGGCGGCAGCTGGCACTGCATGAAGCTGAGCAGGTCGCTGTAGCCGTGGATCACCAGCAGGTCCTCGACGGTCACGTCGCTGGCCTGGCTCATCGCCTCGAATTCCATCCACAGCGACGGTTCGTGGCGAGCGATGACCGCGATGCTCGGGCGAATGAGGTCGCGCAGCCGTTCGGGATTGAGCGCCTGCCCATTGGACGCGGACAGCGTGCAGAGCTGCTCGGCGAGATACTGGGACAACACCTGGAGGCGCGGCTTGAGTCGCGCACCAAGGCGCTCGCCCATGGTCCGCGGCGTCCCGATGACCGATACCAACGGCACTCCACCGATGACTTCAGCGTTGTTCACCGCCCTCTCTTACGCCGTGCCATCAGCATGTCTACGTCATCCGCCGCAGCTGCCGAGGGGGGTCGTGCGCAGTGAGCTGCCAAGCTCGGACAGGGTCGGCCGATTCAGGCTTGAACACCCATCCATCGCTCTATGGTGTGCGCCCTCGCTCGGGAGGAGATCGAAAAATGGCCAAGACCACCAAAGAGTCCGCCAAAGCATCCGTGAAGGAATCCGCGAAGGAGACCAAGGGCAAGGCCGCCAGCCCGGGCAAGGCCGTCGCCCCGGCCAAAGCCGCGAGCACGACCAAGGCCGCGAGCACGACCAAGGCCGCCAGCAATGGCAGCGTCGCCGCCGCGAGCAGCAGCAGCGCCGCCACCAAGGCGAGCAAGCCGGTCGCCAAGGTCGCGGTCGTCAAGGCCAAGGAGGTCTTCAAGGCCCCGTTCGCCGCCGACGAGCTGTCGAAGTGGAAGCAGATCCTGCTCTCGCGCCGGGCCGAGATCACCGACGACATCGCCGGCCTGGTCAAGGACGCGATGGAGGCCGAGGACGGCCACACCACCCCCAACCACATCGCCGAGCGCGGCAGCGACGCCGACCTCCAGGACCTCAGCCTGGGTGTGGCCGGTGAGGAGAAGGACGTGGTCTGGCAGATCGATCGCGCGCTGCGCAAGATCGACATCAGCCAACCGATGCCCTACGGCCTGTGCGAGTACACCAAGGAGGCGATCCCCCGCACCCGCCTCCAGCTCATCCCATGGACCCCGCTCTCGATCGAGGGCGCGACCCATCTCGAGAAGAACAACCTGACCGTCGAGGACCTGCTCGCCGACGAGTGAGGGCCCGCAATCGCGAAAACCCCGGCCATCGGCCGGGGTTTTCGCGTTTGCGGGCAGTCCGGAAGTCCGGAAGTCCGGAAGTCCGGAAGTCTCGTGGTGCGGGGGTGGTCGCGCTGCTGCGCCCATCCTCGTGCGGCCTGGTGCGCGCTTTGCACGGCGGGCTGTCAAGGCCGTCCGACTTCCGGACTTCCGGACTTCCGGACTTCCGGACTTTCTAACCGGACTTCCGGACTTTCTGACCGGACTTCCGGACTTTCTGACCGGACTTCCGGACTCTCTGACCGCACTTCCGGACTTTCCGACCGCACTTCCGGACCGGGCCCCGCAGTCGGTGCCGCCGGCGACCCTTCCCACGCGGTGCCCTCCGGCAGCCGCTCACCCTTCGAGACCAGGGTCAGGGGCCCCAGCCGCACGCGTGCGCCGATCTCGCTGTCATAGAGGATGGTGGTGCGCACGCCGATCACCGCGCCATTGCCGATGCGCACCTGGCCGATCTTCATCACGCGGTCCTCGAAGAGGTGGGTCTGCGGGCCGCAGTCGTCGTTGAGCTCGGCGCCGGCGCCGATCTCGACGCAGTCGAACTCGGTGATGTCGGTGGTGTTCAGCCAGGCGCCGCGGCCGATGCGCGTGCCGAACAGGCGCAGGGCCCAGGGCAGCAGCGGCGTGCCGCGCAGGAAGGCGAGGAAGTTGGGTACGGCCAGCGACTCGTAGAGCGTGGTCACCGCCTCACTGAGCCACACGAACAGCGTCCACATCGGCGCCGAGCCCGGGCGGTAGCGGCCGATCAGCAGCCACTTCGCGGCCAGCACGGCGACCAGGGCGATGGCACCGAAGGCGAAGCCGGCGACCGCCAGGGCGACCACGCCCGCCAGCCACTCCTCTTCTTCGAAATAGGGCATGATCAGGCGCACCGCCACGTAGCCGAAGGCGATGATGAAAGCCAGCGGCACGACGATGCGCAGCAGCTCGACGCTGCCCCGCGCGAGGCGTCGCGCCGGCGACGGACGGAAGGTCAGGTGCGCGGGATAGTCGAGGGGCGCCTCGCGCGCCGGCAGGATCATCGGCGGGCTGCCGATCCAGGTCTGGCCCGAGGCCAGGCGCGCGTTGGCCGGGGTCAGGGTCTGCACGCCGATCAGCACGTCGCTGGGGATGTCCGCGCCGTCGGGAACGCAGGCGCCATTGCCGATGAAGCTGCGCGAGCCGACGCGCGTCCCGGCGAGGGTGAAGATGCCACCGCGCACCGGCTCGTCGCCGAGCATCGCGCCGTCGGCGACGAAGCTGTCGTCGCCTAGCACCAGCAGATCGGGGGTGACACCGGTCGCGGTCGAGATCTCGGTGTTGCGGCCGATGCGCGCGCCAAGCAGGCGGAACCACCACGGCGCGTAGACCGTGGCGAACAGGCCGTGCAGCAGGTGCAGGCTGTTCTCCTGGATCTGGGCCGCGACCCATTTGCCGTAGTAGACCGCGCCGTGGATCGGCCACGAGCCCGGCTCCAGTCGCGGGCAGGCGGCGCGGCGCAGCAGGGCCGCCGCGAACAGGGTGATCACCACCAGCACCGCCGCCGCCGGCAGGGCGAGCACCAGGTAGACGCCGGCAGCGATCAGGGTGTGGGTCTCGCTGTCGAAGGTATCGAGCCACCGCGCGTCGATCGCGTCGATCACCATGAAGGCGGGGAACACCGGCAGGAAGAAGATCGCCGAGATCACCGCCGAGGCGAGCGGATAGAAGGCCAGCTCGAAGATCCGGCGCGGCAGCGACGGGGTGAACTGCGGCTCTACCCCGGTGTCGTCCGCGCCGACGTGGCGCGCCGGCGCGCCTTCCCACCATTCCCCCGCCGGGACCCTGGCGCCGGCGCGCAGGGCCGAGAGCTGGCCGAGGGTGGCGCCGGCGCCGACCGCGGTATCGCCTTCCAGCACCGCGTAGGAGTCGACCAGGGCGCCGGCGCCGATGACCACGCGGCCGACCACCAGGAAGCCGTCCTCGACGCGCGCGTTGGCGATGTTCACCGCGGTGCCGATGGCGACGTTGTCGCCGATCTCGAGTTGATCCGGGGCGGCGACCTCGACCCCGGCAAGGTAGACGTCGCGGCCGATGCGCGCGCCGAGCAGGCGCAGGTAGATGCGGTAGAGGGGCGTGCCGTTCAGCAGGTAGACCGGCGCAGCGTGCGCCATGACCTCGCCGAACCACCAGCGCAGGTACGTGACGCCCCACAGCGGGTAGCGGCCCGGGCGCAGGCGCCCGAGCACCAGCCACTTCGCTGCCACCGCGATGGCGAACGACAGCACCTGGACGGCAAGGAACACCAGCGTCGCGAGCAGCGCGGCGAGCTGGACGCTGTCGTCCTCGTCGCCGGTCAGGTAGTGGTAGGCGAAGAACGGCGCCAGCCAGGTGGCGAGGTGCACGCACACCGGGATGGGCAGCAGCAGGGCCTGGACCAGCCCGCAGGCCCAGCGCTGGCG
>JACDGQ010000401.1 GCA_013821615.1 Planctomycetota bacterium | reverse complement strand
GACGCGGTCTGCTCCGTCCAGGAATGCCAGCACACCTCACGCGAGGCGTTGAGCGCGCCCAGACGCCGGCTCCACCACAGGTGGTCGCCGCTGAACAGGTGGGTGCCGCGATGGAGCGCGACGCAGTGCCCAGCGGTGTGGCCCGGGGTGGGGATGGCGACCAGGTCGGCAGCGAGTGCGACCTCGTCCTCGCCGGTGATGACCTGCTCGGCGCCGGGCATGGCGTCGGCGTCGCGCGCGTGGATGACCCGGCGCGCGCCGAAGCGCTGCGCGTAGCGCGCTGCGTCGGCGACATCGTCGCGGTGGGTGAGGAAGATCCCGCACAGGCCACCGGCGCGCTCGATGGCCTGGACCAGCTGCGGCGTCCAGCGCGGCGCGTCGATCAACCAGTTGCCGTCGGCGTGGTGGATGAAGTAGCTCGACGCGCCGAACGAGGAGGCCGCGGTGAAGCCGCAGTACGCGATGTCGTCCACGATCGGCAGCGGGAATTCCGCGCTCGCCGCGCGCACCAGCGCAGCCTGGTCGCTGCCGATGGAGTTGGTCGGGCAACACACCACCGCGCGCGCCGCGGCCTGGCGTCCCGCCTCGTCGACGGGCTGCGCACCCACCGCCGAATGGCCGTCGACCGCGATGAAGGTCGCCGGCGCGACCTGCCGGCAGGTGTCGCAGTCGATGCAGGTGGTGTCGACGAAGAAACCGCCCGGGGCGTTCTCCGCATGCGCGAGGTCGCGGTCCGCCATGACTCCTCCGGATGCATCCGCGACTGGCCATGGGGCCAGACTCCGACGTGCTCACCGCAGACTATCGCCCGTCGACGACCCGGCCCGGGAAAAGGCCCAGCGCATCGTCAGGCCGTCCGACTTCCGGACCTCCGGACTTTCCCCTAACAGTTCGCTTCGAAGGCCTTCTGGAAGGCTTCCGCGATCTGCTGCGGCGGACGGCCTTCGATCTGGTGGCGGTGCAGCACCCACACCACCTCGCCATCCTTGAGGAGCGCGGCGCTGGGACTGGAGGGCGGGTACTCGGCGAAGTAGCTGCGCGCCTTGGCCACCGCCTCCTTGTCGACGCCGGCGAAGACCGTGGTGAGCTGTTCCGGCTTCTTCGCCGACTTCTGCAACGCCATGTACAGGCCAGGACGCGCACCACCGGCCGCGCACCCGCACACGCTGTTGACGAACACCAGGGCGGTGCCCGGCTTGGTCAGCGCGACATCGACGTCGCCGGGGGTCTTGAGCTCGGTCAGGCCGATCTGATGGACTTCGCCGCGGATGGGGTCGGTGAGTTCGGGAGGATACATGGGCTTCCTTTTGCTGGGATGCTGATCATGCGCCACGCCCGGCCGGCACCAAGCGCCAGCTGGGGGTGGTTTGGACGGCAGGGGAGGCGCGAGGCGCGAGGCGCGAGGCGCGAGGGAGCATGCCAGGGCCTCGAGTCTCGAACCTCGCGCGAGGCAGTTGGTGCCTAGCGCCTAGCGCCTGCCGATCAGCGCGCGCCCACGGCCACCACCGACGGCTTCTCACCCTCGGCGGGCGCGTCGCCGTTGGCCAGGCCGTACTCGACGGCCTCGACCAGGGCCTTCCAGCTCGCCTCGATGATGTTCTCGCTCACCCCGACGGTGCCGAAGGAGCGGCCGTGGATGTGGTGCTCGATGAACACCCGCACCTTGGCGGCGGTGCCGTCGGCGCTGTTGACCACGCGCACCTTGTAGTCGACCAGCACCAGCTCCTTGAGCTGCGGGAAGGACGGCAGCAGGGCCTCGCGCAGGGCGTGGCTGAGCGCGTCGACCGGGCCGTGGCCCTCGGCCACGCACAACCGGGACTGGCCGCCCACGTCGAGCTTGACCGTGGCCTCGACCAGGTCCTTGGCGTCGCCGGGGGTGCCGAGGCCGTGGATGCGGTAGTGCTGCAGGACGAACACCGGCCGCCAGGCGCCGACGTGGCGGCGCACCAGCAGGTCGAAGCTCGCGTCGGCGGCCTCGTAGCTGTAGCCCTCGTTCTCGCGGTCCTGGACCTCGTTGAGGACCTTGGCGATGACCGCCGGGTCGTTCAGGCTCGGATAGCGGTTGGCGAGCTTGGCCTGGACGTTGGAGCGGCCCGACAGCTCGCTGATCAGGATGCGCCGGGTGTTGCCGACGGTCTCGGGCGGGATGTGCTCGTAGGTCAGCGCGTTGCGCTGCACCGCGCTGACGTGCACACCGCCCTTGTGGGCGAAGGCCGCGCGGCCGACGTAGGGCTGGTTCACCGGGCCGACCTGGTTGATGCGCTCCCACACCAGGCGGCTGAGTTCGGTCAGGCGCTGGAGGTGGCCGACCGGCAGGCAGCGCAGGCCCAGTTTCACTTCCGCAGCGGCGATCACCGTGGTCAGGTCGACATTGCCGCAGCGCTCGCCGACGCCGTTGATGGTGCCCTGCACCTGCATGCAGCCGGCCGCGACCGCGGCCAGGGTGTTGGCCACCGCCAGGCCGCCGTCGTTGTGCACGTGGATGCCGAGCAGCGCGTCGGGCAGGCGCGCGCGCACCGCGGCCATCGCGGCGGTGATCTCGTGCGGCATGGTGCCGCCGTTGGTGTCGCACAGGATCAGGCGGCTGGCGCCGGACTTCCATGCAGCCGCGACGGTGTCGAGGGCGTAGGCGGGATTGGCCTTCCAGCCGTCGAAGAAGTGCTCGGCGTCGTAGAACACCGGCCGGCCGGTGGCCTGGAGCAGGTAGGCGACCGAGTCGGCGATCATCTCGAGGTTGTCCTCGAGGCGCACGCGCAGGGCATCGGTGACCTGCATGTCCCAGGACTTGCCGAAGATGGTGATGACGTCGGCGCCCGACGCGACCAGCTTGCCGAGGTTGTCATCGGTGGCGGCGGTCGACTTGGCGCGGCGCGTCGAGCCGAAGGCGGCGATCTTGGCGTGCGTGCGCTTGATCTTGCCGATCTCCGCGAAGTAGGCCTCGTCCTTGGGGTTCGAGCCGGGCCAACCGCCTTCGATGTAGGCGACGCCCAGCCAGTCGAGGGCCTCGGTCAGCGCCAGCTTGTCGGCCAGGCTGAGGTTGACGCCCTCGCCCTGCGAACCGTCGCGCAGCGTGGTGTCGTAGATCTCGAGGGCGGGGGTGGTGGTCATGGGTGCGGGAGGATTCATGGGCTTCCGTTATGCGTCCGTGGGCCAGGGTGTCCGAAAACGGAACGGCCACTTGCTGCGCGCAGGCAAGTGGCTCGGACGACGGGGTTCGGGCTCGCGCTGCGGACGGCTAGTGGCCGGTGATAATTCGGATCGGCTGGTAGGGAGTGCGGCGCATGCTGCGAACTCTAGGGGAAGCGCGCTGATCGCAACCGTTTTCACCGTCAGTTGCGCAGGTGCACAATTTTTACGCCGACGGCAGGGATACGCCCGTGCCGCATGCATACCGACCGGCACGACGCACGATTTCCCGGTTGAAGCGACCAGCAGGGGCCAGCGCCCCCTCACGACCCGAATTCCAACCGCACCACCAGATCGTGCGACCTCCCGCCGCGCAGGCGTCCTACAGCCCGACCATGCTTTCGCCGCCGCCCGCCTCGGTGACGCGCACCGCGAGATGGGTCTGGAGGTGGTTGTTGAGCGAGTCCTGGATGAAGTTCAGGGTCCCGCCGATCGAGGACGAGCACGAGCCGCAGGCGCCGTGGTACTGCACGAACAGGTCGTCGTCCTTGAGGTCGACCAGGTCGAGGCCACCGCCGTCGCTGGCCAGCGCCGGGCGCACGTGGGTGTCGAGCACACCCTCGATGCGCCGCACCTTCTCGAACAGGCCGATGTCGGTCCACGGCAGCGCGGCCGCGGTGCTCGCGCCGGGCGGCGGGGTCTCGGGCTCGACGCTCACGGCGCGCTCGGCGGCCTTGCGCAGCACGTAGAACGGGTGGTCGGCGTCGGGATGGTTGGTGGCGACCAGGTCGAGCACCGCTCCGCCGCCGGCATCGCGCAGCAGCGCGTCGATCTGGCGCGGCGTCAGGCG
>JACDGQ010000400.1 GCA_013821615.1 Planctomycetota bacterium | reverse complement strand
CCGCACCCCGCACTCCGCACTCCGCACCTGTCCCGCGGTCCCGGCGGTCACAGCTGCTTCCTGCGGAACATCGCGATGGTGATCGCCACCAGCAGGGCGATCCACGCGGCGCCGTAGACCAGGCTCTGCAGCAGGTCGCCCAGCGGCAGCGGCGTGCCGTAGACCGCCTGGTTGCGGTAGGTGAACATGCCGAGGTTCGGCACCAGGCTGGCGAGCGCGCAGGCCACGTACTGCTGCGGCCCGCTGAGGTGGTGCATGAGTTCGGGCAGGGTCGCGACCGCGTGGCCCAGCGCGTAGGTGGCGAGTCCCAGCACCGCGGCGAGCAGCGGCGTCGACAGCGCCGTCCAGCACAGGCTGACCGCGGCCATGACCAGCACCTCGACCATGGTCAGCAGGCCGGCGAGCAGCAGCCAGCGCTGCACCGGCGCGCCCGTCGCCCACAGGTAGCCCAGGCCGATGGCGAGCATGGCGAGCTGGCCGACCGCCAGCGCGCCGGCCAGCCCTAAGAACTTGCCGACCACGAAGCGCCAGCGCGGCAGCGGCCGCGAGAGCACGGTGTAGAGGGTCTTCTGCAGGATCTCGGTGTGCATCAGCGCGGTGCCGGTGGCGACCGCGACCAGCACGCCGATCACGCTCTGCAGGCTGAACACCACGTCGGTGGTGACGATGTCGCCGTCGGTGGCGCTGATCCAGCCGACCGCGCGCGACAGCGCCACCGCCACCGCGTAGATCACCAGCAGGCCGGCGAAGGTGCGCGAGCGCAGCGCCTCGCGGAAGGTCGCGCCGGCGATGACCAGGATCATCGCTCCACCCCCGCGCCTTCAGCGAGCTTGCGGCCGGCGCCGTGGAAGGCCTTGATGCGCGCGACGAAATAGTCCTCGAGGGCGATGCGCTGGCGCTCCAGGCGCAGGATCGCCGCGCCCGCGGGCAGGCTGGCGAGGACGCGCTCGCGATCCTGCTCGGGGAAGGTCAGCGTCCACGCGCCGTCGTCGCCGTCCGCGGCGCCCTCCACGCGCGGGCCGCGCGCGGTCAGGCGCAGCGGCGCCTGACCGAGCAGCTCGGCGAGGCGGCCCTGCTCAAGCACGGTGCCGTGGTCGATGACCGCGTAGTGGTCGCAGAGGTCTTCGACGTCGGAGAGGATGTGCGACGAGAAGAACAGCGTCGCGCCGCGCCGCCGCTCGAGGTCCATGACCTCCTTGAAGCGCGCGCGCCACAGCGGGTCGAGGCCCGAGAACGGCTCATCGAGGATGAGCAGGTCGGGCTGGTGGACCATCGCCTGGGCGAGGCCGAAGCGCTGGCGCATGCCCTTCGAGAAGCTGCGCAGCTTGCGCCCGAGCAGCTCGCCGAGGTCGAGCAGCCGCGCCACCCGGTCGCAGCCGGCGGCGAGCGCCGGACCCTCCAGGCCAGACAGCCGGCCGAGGTAGGCGAGGTACTCGCCGACACGCAGGTTGTCGTAGAAATAGGGCTGCTCGGGCAGGTAGCCGAGGCGCTGGCGCTGGCGCGGATCGCCGAGCGGCGCGCCGAACAGACTGATCCCGCCGCGGTGACCCTGGAGCAGTCCGACGAGCAGCTTGATGCTGGTCGACTTGCCGGCGCCGTTGGCCCCCAGATAGCCGAACGAGGCGCCGCGCGGCACCGCCAGGGTGACGTCGGTCAGGGCGTGGATCTTCTGCAGCCAGTCGCCGCGGTAGGTGAAGGAGACGTGGTCGAAGGACAGCGTCAGATCGCTCATTCCGGGGTCTCATCCAGTGGCTGGCCGAGGCGCGTCCTGCGCCGGGGACATGGCTGGGAAGGATGGCACCGGATCAGGGACGTGTCCAGTCGACGGGCGTACGCTGGCGGAGGTCCGACGTCCTACGCCTTGTGGTTCAGACGTTGCATCCGCTGTCTGCTGGCTGTCCGCCGTCGGACGGCGGCGGCGGCCCGCCGCTCACCCGTCCTGCTGCGCCGCCTTGCGCCGCCGCCGCACCATCCCGATCACCACCGGCAGGAACGACAGCGCAACGATCGCCAGCACCATGTAATGGAGGTTGCGGCGCATCGCCTCCTGCCCGCCCAGCCACCAGCCCAGCCCGAGCATCGACCAGATCCAGGCGGTGCCGCCGGCGACGTTGAAGAGCAGGTAGGTGCGCAGCGGCATGCGCGACACGCCGGCCAGGAAGGGCACGAAAGTCCGCGCCACCGGTACGAAGCGCCCGCCGGCGATCGCCCAGCCGCCCCAGCGCTGGTAGAAATCGTGCGCCTCGACCAGATGACGGCGCTTGAAGAAGCGGCTGTCGGGGCGTTCCCAGATGCGCCGCCCGCTGAGCCGACCGAGAGTGTAGTTGAGCGCGTCGCCGCAGATCGCGGCGAGGTTCAGACTGAGACCGAGGGTCACGAAGTCGAGCGGCGGCGGCGCGGCGTGATCAGTCGGATTGTAGGCGCACAGCACGCCCGCGGTCATCAGCAGGCTGTCGCCCGGCAGGAAGAAGCCGACCAGCAGGCCGGTCTCGGCGAAGACCACGCCGATGAGCAGCAGTGGACCGACCACCGCGAGCAGGTGGCTGAGGCCCTCGGGCGTGGTAAGCTGCTGGTACCAGGCGAACATGGGCGTCGGACTTAACCCGTAACCGGCACGGTACCAATGAATTCGGATTCCTCGTCGTCCGTGGTGGGGACTTTCCGACCTTCGCGGGGAAAGCGAAACCAGGTCGAACAAGAGCAACGGAGCAACGGAGCAACGGTGGAAGGCCGGGAGCCGGTGAAAAAAAAGCGAAATCGGGAGAAACGGCATCGCCGTCCCCTGGCTGACCTCCGTTCCTCCGTTCCTCTTGTTCGATCCTGTCTTTCCTGTTTTGATCGACGAGTCCCGAATAGGCAATGAATCTGCCACGCATGACGATGAACCCCAAATCGCCGCCATCGCCGGCACGCACGCGGCCGCTGATACGAACCCCCGCATCCGAGGTCGCCATTGCAGGCGCTGGGCCCTGCGGATACCGTGAACAGCGATCCGTCGCGCCCAAACACCTTGCCGCCATGACCGACCTGCCCACCCCCGCGACGCCCGGCACCGACTCCCGGCTGATCCGCCGCGCCCTGCAGGCCGGCATCCTCGGCAGCGCGCTCGCCGAGCAGGCGCTGGTGCTGCTGCGCGAGGGCGGTGACGGCTGCGCCTTCCTGGTTGCGCAGGGCGCCCTGACCGCCTCCCAGGTCGAGCTGCTGCGCGGCGGAAGCGGTGGTGATGCGCTCGACGGACTGGGCGAGTTCGTGCTGCGCGAGGTCATCGGCAAGGGCGGCATGGGCGTGGTCTACCGCGCCGTGCAGAGCAGCCTGCAGCGCGAGGTCGCGCTCAAGGTGCTGGCCGGATCGCTGGCCGACGATCCGCTGTTCCGCGAGCGCTTCATCCGCGAGGCCAAGGTCGCGGCCAGCATCAGCAGCAGCCACGTCGTCACCTGCTACGCCGCCGGCAGCGACCAGCACCGCCTCTACCTGGCAATGGAACTGATGCCCGGCGGCGACGTCGAGCGCCTGGTGCTGCAACAGGCGGGCACCCTGCCCGAGGCCAAGGCCCTGGCCATCGCGCGTGACGCGGCGCTGGGCCTGGAGGCGATCCACCAGGCGGGCCTGGTGCACCGCGACATCAAGCCGGCCAACCTGCTGCTCGACCGCGACGGGCGGGCCAAGATCGGCGACCTCGGCCTGACCCGGCCGCCGCACGCGAGCGGCGTCACCGGGCCCGGCGCGGTGCCCGGCACGCCGTCGTTCATGGCGCCGGAGCAGATCTGCAACGATCCCACCCTCGACGCGCGCGCCGACATCTATGCACTGGGTGCGACGCTCTTCTTCCTGCTCACCGGGCGCCCGCCGTTCACCGGCTCCAGCCACTACGCCGTCGTCCATCAGGCGGTCAACGAGTCGATCCCCGATCCGCGCCTGACGCGCCCGGGCATCAGCGCGGCGGCGGCGGCGATCGTGGTGCGCGCCGGGGCGCGCGACCGCACTCAGC
>JACDGQ010000399.1 GCA_013821615.1 Planctomycetota bacterium | reverse complement strand
GCCCCAGGCAACCGCCGGCGCGCGCCCCGCCAGCGCCGTCGCCAGGGCGGTCGACTCGATCTCGGCGCGGGCGCCGACCGGCGCCTTGAGCTGGTCGATCAGGAACTTGCGCAGGCCGCGCACCTTGGACGCCTGCTCGGCCGCCGCCACGACATCGTCGCCGCCGGCCACCGCCTGGCCGACCAGGTCGATGACCAGGCTGGCCTCCTGGTCGGGCACGAAGTCGCGCGCCGAGATCGCCGACTTCTTCAGGGTCTCGCGCTCCTGGAAGTGCGACAGCCAGCCGAGCTCCAGCGCGGCGCTGTGCTCGTAGAGGTGGGTGTTGACGAGCGCGAACTCGTCGTCCTCCTCGCGCTGGTTGGTGAACGGCACCAGGTCGATGACGCCGTCCTTGCGCACGGTGTGCTGGATCAGGCGCAGGTCGGGGGTCACGCCGACGTCCTGGATCGAGACGCCGCCGGGCAGCTGGTATTCCTGGATGGTGAGCTTGAGCCGGCTGCCGTCGCCGAGGTCCTTGATGGTCTGCACCGAGCCCTTGCCGAAGGTCGTCGAACCGACGATCACCGCGCGCTCGTCGCGCTGCAGGGCGCCGCTGAGGATCTCGGCCGCGCTGGCGCTGCCGCCAGAGGTCAGGATCGCCATCGGCACATCGAGCAGCTGGCGCGCCGAGCTCTTGTAGATCTGCGGCTGGCCATCGGCGGTCACGGTGCGCACGATCTCCTCGCCCTTGGGCAGGAAGATGTCGCTGATCAGGCGCGCCTGGTCGAGCAGGCCGCCGCCGTTGAAGCGCAGGTCGAGGACGAAGGCCTTCATCGGACCCGGCTTCTGCAGGTCGAGGATGTCCTTGCACAGCGAACGGAAGGTATTGGCGTTGAACTCGTCCATGCGCACGTAGCCGACGTCGCCGACGCGCTTGGCACGCATGGTGATGACCTGGACCAGGTCGCGGGTCACCGGGATGTCGACCGGCGCGGGCGAACTCTTGCGCTCGACGGTCAGGGTCACGGTGGTGCCCTTGGGACCCTTGATGCGGCGCACCGCCTGCTCGAGGCTCAGCCCGGCGGTCTTCTCGCCGTCGATGCCCAGGATGATGTCGCCGTCCTGGACGTCGGCCTTTTCGGCGGGCAGGCCGGGCATGACGCGCTCGATGGTGATGACGCCCTCGTCCTGGTTGAGGAAGGCGCCGATGCCGTAGAATTCGCCGCGAATGTCCTCGCTGAACTCACGCGCCGGCTCGGGCGGCATCAGCACGGTGTGCGGGTCGAGCGCGGCGAGCGTGCCGTTGACCAGGGCGTAGCCGAGGTCGCGCTTGCGCTCCTTGGTCAGCCCGGGCGCCGTGTCGAGGGCGAGGCGCACGACCTCGACCAGAGCCATGGCTTCGTCGATGTCCTTGGGCTCCTTGGCCGGGATCTGCTTCACCACCGTCGTCATGGTCAAGGTGATGACGTCGTCCTTCCACGCGGTGTCGATGCTGACCTCGGAGGTCTCGAGGGCGCGCAGCGCGCGCTCGACCATGATGCGCGGATGGAAGCGCGTCTGGTCGTAGTAGTCGCTCTTCAGGTACTCGCCCACGGTCGGCGCGAGGCGCGGCAGGACCTCGCCGTCCTCGGCCCGCACCACGCCCACGGCGGCGAGCAGGACCAGGCTGGGAACTAGGCAGCGATGGAGCAGGGCGACGGACAGGATGTTGATGGCCAAGGGATGCCTTTCCGGCTGACGGATGCAGGAAGTATGCGTACCACGGTCGTCCGCCAAGTACCAGCGGCCTTCCGTGTATGCCCGACAGTCAGACGCCCTCCCCCGCGCGTCCCCCAGTACCCGCCGCCACCCGCACCACCACCATGGTCAAATCATCTTCGTGCTTGTGCCCTGCCGACCACACATCGACCTCGGTGGTGATCAGGGCGACGGTCTCGGCGGGGCCCATGCCCTCGCGCCAGGCGATCAGCGCGGCGGCGGCGAAGCGCTCGTCGCCATAGACCTCGCCGGCGCCGTTGACGGCCTCGACGAAGCCGTCGGTGTAGAGGATCAGCATGTCCCCCGGGGCGAGGCGGTCGCCGGGCGGCGGCGGGAAGTCGCCGACCGGGACGATGCCCAGCGGCATGCCGCAGCTCTCCAGCCAGCGCACCGCGCCGGCGTGGATCCACAGCAGCGGGTTGTGCCCGGCCGAGACGTAGGTGATGGCCAGCGTCTGCGGTTCGATCTCGACCAGCGCGGCGGTCATGAAGCGTCCGCTCTGGGTGTGGAACAGACCTTCGTTGAGCACGCCGAAGGCCGGCTCGAGCGCTGCGCCCGCGCGCAGCTGCTGTTGGATGATGGCGTGCGCCATGGTGGTGTAGAGCGCCGCACCCAGGCCATGGCCGCTGACATCGCCGATCATCGCCAGCACGCACCCATTGCGCGTCAAATACGTGTAGTAGTCGCCACCGGTCTCGTCGCACGGCTGCGAGCTGCCCGCGACGGTGAGCCCGCCCAGGGTCAGGCCGCCGTCCGGATACATCTGTTCCTGCACCGAGTGCGCGAGGTCGAGTTCGCGCTGCAGGCGTTCGCGGTCGAGGGTGCCCTTGACCAGCAGAGCATTGTCGAGGGCGATCGCGGCCAGGCTGCAGACGGTCTCGGCGATGCGCCGCTCGCCGGCGTTGAAATCGCCCTCCGGGTTGGCCAGCAGCACCACGCCGCGCCCGCGCCCGCGGATGGTCAGCGGCAGCGCCAGCAGGCCGGTGAGGCTGACCCCCTGCGCCTCGAGCGCGGTCAGGTCGAGGCGCTCGCGCACCTCGTCGGCGCCCACGCAGATCGCCAGGCCACCGTCCTGCACCACGGCCGCGATGCTGCGCCCGTCGCGCCCTTGGATGGCGGCGATGTGCTCCTCGCTCAATCCCAGCGCGGCGCCGACGGTCAGGCGGTCCTGCTCGTCCGCGATCAGCACCGCGCCGACCTGGGCGCGCACCGCGAAGATCGCGGTCTCCAGGATGCGGCTCAGCAGCACTTCGACATCGAGGTGGCGCAACAGCTCACCGGCGGTCACCAGCTCGCGCACCTCGCGGCCAAGCTGGGTGACCTCGTCGATCAGCCCGGCCTGGCGGTGCACGGCGATCAGGGTCGGGCCGAGCAGCGCGGCGAGCAGCGCGACCAGATTCCGGTCATGGGGCTCGGTGGTGAGGATCTCGAGCAGGCCGACCCACTCGCCGCAGCTGCGCAGCAGGTGATGATGGGCGGGCGCGGCGTCGGGGCGCAGCAGCGGGATCTCCGGCGCGGCCTTGGCGCAGCCCAGACCCGCCGCGGCGTAGAAACTGCCGCTGTCGGCATCGAAGAGGTAGACCCGCGCCGGCAGGGCGCCGAGCCGGGCAAGCAGGTCCTCGAGCCGCGCGAGCAGGGCGGCGCTGCTTTCCACCCCCATCAGGGCATCGGCGATCTCGGCGACGGTGAGCGGCTGGACGGCCGTGCTGAGCGGGGTCATGGAGGAGTGTACCCGATCCCCCCGGGTGGGCGCAAATGCCTCATCTGCTGGGGGCTACGCTGGCATTGCCGGAGCGGACGCGATGCTGCCCCGACCATGCCCGAACTGCCCGAGGTCGAGACCGTGCGCGCCGGCCTGGAGCGCCTGATCGGCCCGGACGCGGTGATCGCACGCATCCAGCTCACCCGGCGTGATTTGCGTGCCCCCATCCCTGCCCACCTGCCGCGCCGGCTCGCCGGCCAGACGCTCAGCGCCATCCGCCGGCGCGCCAAGTACCTGCTCTTCGCCACGCCCGCCGGCACCATGCTCTCCCACCTCGGCATGACCGGTACCTGGCGCCTGGCGCCGCCCGGCGACGAGCGCGACCACGATCACTGCTACCTGCACCTGGGCGACGGCCGCCGCCTGGCCTTCCGCGATCCGCGGCGCTTCGGCCTGCTCGACTACATCGCCCCGGGCGCGGAGGCCACCCACCCCCGCCTGGTGGAACTCGGCCCCGAACCCCTCGATCCCGAGGCCTTCTCCACCGCCTATC
>JACDGQ010000009.1 GCA_013821615.1 Planctomycetota bacterium | reverse complement strand
GGGGGCCACGCAGGAGTACTCAGTGGAAGACCTGGCACAGGGATGCGTTCAGTGCTTTGGTCACTGGGTGACTGCGGCTAGACGCTTGGCCCGATCTTTGGCTGATGTGGATGCCATGGTGATCTGCCCTGCCAAGTCCCGTCCGCTATGGCCGAACATGCCATCCTTCTCGCTGGCATTTTCCGTGGCAGCGGTGTCAAAGCTTTTTGCCGCAGACGCGAAGTCACCGCTCATGTACTGGATCAGGCCGATGTCATACGTTATGGCAGCGAGCAGGCGCACTTCTTCGGGCTTTACCGAGCCCAGGGCCGAAGCGAGCTGCTGCAAGGCATCCTTGCACGGAGCGACACGCTGATCCTGGGCAAGTGCTGGAAGCGAGGCGAAGATCGTTCCAGCGCTGGCGACGGCCGAGGCGCTCGGATGCTCGCCATCCACCTGAGCGAAGGTGAGGCTTATTGTCCGAGGTCCGGAGGCATAATTCGTCGTCAGGTGAGCCTGTACTGATCGGAGAGCGCCTCCAGTGGCATTGCTGCTCGCCTGGACCTGGGAAGCCCAGGCAGTCGCCAGATTCTTGCGCCCGGGGCTATCGGATTTCATCGTCATCTGCTTCATGGCCGATTCAACCGCGCTGCGGGTGAGGTAGCCGTGCCTGCTTACATACTCATAATCCGCGTAGGCACCCGACAGGTATTCGTTGGCCCTGCCGGCGACCGCATCCTGGGGACCCTGAGCTTGGACGCCATTTCCGATCGCAGCGCCAGCCGATCCGAATGAGACCACCTGCTTGAACGGGAATTGCTCACTAATGACCTTGCCAACCAGAACGGTGTCGGTCGAGCTCAGTGAGCCGCTCGAGAGCTCCTTGCCATCGGCCGTCTTCACGGCGAACGTCCCCTTCTGGCCGAGGGTACCGTTCTGCCAGTAACTCACGATCAGATGCAGCGGTGCGAGGATGATCGGTTCATTGAAACCGAGGGGCTGGTAGTACTTTCCCATCGATCCGTCTATCTGGCTGCCATCCGGTCCGGTGGTGGGCCCCGAGACGCACACATATCCCGTTCTGACCTCGCCGTCAGGGATCAACTCGGTCCCTTGATAGTCAACCGTCACGATGATGTCGCTGGGGGCACCTGCATCTACGCGATGCATGCCTTCAATCGCCACCTCGGTTCCGGGGATGGGCTTGCCGACGCTCACGAGGGCGAAAGACTCTGCCGCTTTCGGGCGTTTCAGGGGGATCTGCTGATACTTCTCCTCAGCAGGTGGAGCATAGCGGACACTTGCGCCGCCACATCCCGTGGCGGCAAATGCCGCGAAAAGCAGTCCGAGGTGAGCGGAGATGGTGGCGGGGCCTCGAAGGCGAATAAGCATGGGAATTCCTTGAGCATCTTCTGCTTTGCAGGGGATGCGAAATGTGTCTACGTGACTGATGGCGAGGGAATGGCTGCGGAGCTATTTATCGTTTGACGGGTTTGTGTCAACGCGGCGCCGATGACGCCGTCATAGGTAGGCTCATGTAAAAATGTTTCATTGGGTCATTGGGGACGCCTCCTTGGCCCCATTCATAGCACTGCGCGTAGCCGCGCCAGCTTGGCAAGACTGATCGCATCGGGTGCCATCCTGGCGTCGGGATCAGAAGAGGTAGCATCCGGGAATCATGACCACACGCCTTGTGCATTCCCTCATCCCAGCCCGCGTTCATGGCGTCCCCGATTGCGAGTGGCGGGTCCACCAGGTCGCGGGGCGCTCCTATATCGAGAGGCGAGCACTTCCCAATGGGCCCTGGTTGCAGCAGTCGGAGGCCATGGTGAGGGGAGAGGTCGCCCACCTCACCGAGGCTGGAGTCTGGATCCGGAACCTCCAGGATTCGGGACAGCTCACTGGGCTGGTTTTTCTGGCGTTCAATAATTAGGGTAATAGCTGTTGCACTGCTGGGGTAAACGGCGCCGGCTTGCTGAAGATCCCACCAAGATCGATGCCCTGATCGACGAGGCCATCGTCGATGCCTATGGCGACTCCGAGCAACGTGCAGCCGGAGGCGAGATCGCGGACGGTGAGCACCCAGCCGCACCAGGGCCTGCCACCAGCGCTCTGGACGGTCCTTCCCTATGTCCTTCAAGTCGACGCTGACGATGTGGAGGCCGCTCTCCTCAAGCTCGCGCCATTCGTAGTAGGGCAGGTCGAGGTTGAAGAGCCAGCGAACACCGTGGTTCCAGAGGATTTGGAAGTCCTCGGACATGGGGTAGCCGCCCTGCCAAATGCGCTCGGTGATGCGGTACATGGGTCGGACGAGGGTCACCATGTCCGCAGTCTAGCCCAAGAGCCTGGATGAAGTAGGGGCTCCCGGCCTGGGGCGGTCCGGGGCAAGTGGGTAAAGCTGGTTTGCTCCCCGGACCGGGTGGTGCTTGCCTCCTCTCGGTTGTGTCCCGACTCAACGCCAATCATGCTCGTCCTCTTCCCCTCGAATCCGACGCAGCCCAGGCTTCCCGACAGTGATTACCGCGCGGAGTGGGATGCGGCCCTCGCGCTGGGCCTTCGCGCGGCCTCCGTCGACCACGACTAGCTGGTTCGTGGGAACATGGGGCGGGCATTGCGTTTTCTGCCTGAACCGGCAGGTGATCCGACCCTGCTGTATCGCGGGTGGATGATGCGGGCTGAGACATACGCGGCCTTCATCGCCGCCGTCCGCGAACGAGGGTTCGAGCCGGTCACCGCTCCTGAGGCGTACCGCGCCTGCCATCACCTGCCCGACAGCTACCCCTTCATTGAGGCCGCCACGGCGACTTCGACCTGGATCGACGCTGCCCAGGCATTGCCTAGCGGATCTCCCGACTGGGGTGCTATCTGTGCGACAGCCGCGAAGTTGGGTCCAGGCGCGGCCATCATCAAGGATTGGGTGAAGTCCCAGAAGCACGCTTGGTCGACGGCCTGCTTCATCCCCGACGTCACAGACGCCGAGGCCGTGCGGCGCATCGCCGGCAAGTTCATCGAACTTCAGGGGGAGATGCTGGTCGGAGGACTGATTTTCCGCAGATTCGTGCGGTTGCTCCAGCGAGGCGTGCACCCGCGCAGCGGGATGCCGCTCGGGGCCGAGGTGCGCAGCTTCTGGGTCCGAGGGCTGCCGGTGGTCATGTCCGACTACTGGGCCGAGGCTCCGGTCGGATCGCACCCCGATCTGTCGGCTTTTTCAAGTATTGCCGCCTCAATCCCGAGTCCGTTCTTCACCATGGACCTCGCTCAAGCTGAAGACGGCCATTGGTTCATCATGGAGCTTGGAGACGGGCAGGTCGCTGGCCTGCCAGATGGAGTCCGACCAGAAACGGTTTTTTCAGCATTCTTGACCCGGCCAGTATGAGCCTGGCATAACGACATGGGTACGCGCGCCTCGCCAGACAAACCGGAAGGCACAGGGCGTCTCTGGTACCCGCCCGGACCAACCGACTGAGGGAGATGAGACATGATCTCGCGCGCGCGCCACATTCTGGGCCAGGCCGGCGCCCTGCCCAGCTTGCGTTGGAAGCCGGTCGGCACAGGCAAGCGGTCCCTGGTGGATTGGACGCCACAGCATGACGCCTTCCTTGGCCTCGCCACCGATGCCACCCTCGCCGAGCTCTGGGATGTCCCGACATCCAGCGTCTATTATCGCCGGCGGAGACTCGCTCTCCCCGCACGAGTGGACACCGGCCTGCCCACCACCTGGACCACGGCGATGCTTCGCGATCTCGAACGCTTGACGAACCGCCAGATCGCAGCGAAGTACCGCATCGGTGGGGTGACGGTCGCCCACAAGCGCCGCGAGCGCAAGGTCGCCCCGGCCACCCGCTGGAACACCGTCCAGTGGACTGCAGCGATGCTCCGCGCTTTGGGGACGCGCCCCGACAACGACATCGCGACGACGTACGATCTCCAGCCAGCAACGGTCAGGGCCAAGCGGAAGGCCCTCGGCATTGCAAAGGTCATCCGCACGAAAGTCGATTGGCTGAGCGCCGCCGTCATCCGCCAGCTGGGCACGATCCCCGACGACGTACTGGCCGAGCGGTTGGGGGTGAATCAGGAAACCGTCCGCATCCGTCGCACTGCGGCAGGTCGCGCTCCCTACCGGGCGTTCGCTTGGACACCGGACATCATCGCGCGCCTGGGAACGGTACCCGACCGCGTCATCGCCGAGGAGATCGGCGCGACCACGTCAACGGTCGCGTGGCAGCGAAATCAACGGGGCATCACGACCTGGGATACGCGTGCAAAGAAGACCCCTGATCAATAATGAGGACCCGTGGTGGACCGGGATTCCGCACGAGTGTTCACTACTAACGTTCGCTGGGTTTGATGTCCTCGAGGAGGGCCATGGCCAGCTCGATGGTTTGGCGCGCTGCGCCATCAGGCCGGCAGAGGAAGGCGACCAAAGCCTTCGCCAAGGCGCCTGCCTAGGTCATCGGGGTTCCCATGGCGGATGGCACTCGTTCAGCCGGCGCCTGGCAGCGTCGCCCTGATGTTTTCTCGGGCAGGTCAAGGCCTTCGCTTGGTTGTCGATGTGGCCCACGAAGTCGGGGACTTCCTGGTTCAAGAAGGGTGACGTGGAGCTCAGTGGATGCGGGCGCTGAAAACAATCGTCCCGGTGTTCACCTCCGGCCGCCGGAGGTCCACCCTGCCGACCCCGACCAGGGCCGGGTACAGCTGGGTGACCGGTATCACCGTCAGGCCTCGCGTCGGCGTCGACCACAACAGGCGCACCGTCGCGCCACCGGTGTTTTCGAAGTATTCCACGCGCAGATCGTGAAGGTCACCAGCCAGAAGGGTCACCGGAACCGCCGTGTTGGTGGTCGGTGAATGGTTGGTCCAATTGTCGATGACCAGTGCCCCATCCAGCCAGACCCGGATTCCGTCATCGGAGATCGTCGAGAAGGTGTATGTGTCTGTAGTGGGTGCCGCGACCTGGCCCACCCATCGAACACTGAAATTGTCGCTGCCGATCCCGGTGATCGGCGCTCCGGTTCCCCAATCGAAGTCGATTACCGGGTCGAAGCGCGTAATGGCCGGACCGCTGAGATCAATGGTGGCATAGTAGGCCGCGGTCAAGCCCGTGCCGCTGCCGATGGCTGGGACCGGCTGCGGGTAGAGTTGGAGCATGGGCACTACCGCCGCCGCGCTGGTGGCGGTGGCCCAGTGCAGGCGCACCGTCGCGCCACCGGCGTTCTCGAAGTACTCCACGCGCAGATCGTGAAGCTCGCCGGCCAGGAGGGCCACTGGGATCGCCGTGTCGGTGGTCGGTGCATGGGTAGTCCAGTTGTCGATGAGGAGCGTCCCATCCAGCCAGACCCGGATTCCGTCATCGGAGATCGTCGAGAAGGTGTACGTGTCAGTAGTGGGAGCCGCGACCTGACCCACCCATCGGACGCTGAAATTGTCGCTGCCGATCCCGGCCATCGGCGCTCCGGTTCCCCAATCGAAGTCGATCACTGTGTCGGTGCGCGTGATGGCCGGACCGCTGAGATCCATGGTGGCATAGTAGGCCGCGGTCAAGCCCGTGCCGCTGCCGGCTGCGGGGGGCGGCTGCGGATAGAGTTGGAGCATGGGCACCGCCGCCGCCGCGCTGGTCGCGGTGGCCCAGCGCAGACGCACCGTCGCGCCACCGGTGTTCTCGAAGTATTCCACGCGCAGATCGTGGCGGTCACCGGCCAGGAGGGTCACTGGAACCGCTGTGTCGGTGGTCGGTGCGTGGCTGGTCCAATTGTCGATGAGCAGTGTCCCATCCAGCCAGACCCGGATGCCGTCATCGGAGATTGTCGAGAAGGTGTACGTGTCGGTACTGTGTGCCGCGACCTGACCCACCCATCGGGCGCTGAAATTGTCGCTCCCGATCCCGGTGATCGGCGCTCCGGTTCCCCAGCCGAAGTCGATCATGGAATCAAGGCGTGGCACCGCGGTACCGCTCAGGGTCATGGTGGGAAAGTAGGCCGCGATCAGTCCGGTTCCGGTTCCCTGCACCGTGTCGAACAGCTGAGTGACCGGAATAGCTTGTTCTCCGAGGAGCGCGGTCGACCAGCGCAGACGGGCGACCGCACCGCCGGTGTGCTCGAAGTATTCCATCCGCACCTCATGGCGAGTGCCTGCTATCATGGGTAACGCGATCCCGCGGTCGATGGTCGGGCCATGGTCCGTCCAGTCGTCGATGACGATGTGGCCGTCGATCCACAGGCGCACCCCATCATCCGACTCGGTCACGAACGTGTACGACTCGGTCGTAAGGGGCTCGACCTCACCGACCCAGCTCACGCTGAACTGGTCGGCGCCGATCCCATCCACCGGAGCGCCACCGCCCCAGTCGAAGTCGATGGGCCCGTCGAGGCGCGTCACCGGGACGCCAGCCAGGGTCAAATCCGGATAGTAGCGGCCAGTCACGCCATGCCCCAGGCCGGGAGCCACGACCTGCACCGTCGTGGTCGCCGTGGTCGTCGAGAGCCCATCGCTCACCGCAACCTGCAGGAGGTAGGTGCCGGGTGCGCTGAAGGTCGCCGTGGCGTGGGCGGCGGCGCTCGTGCCGTTGGGTGTGAACGCGACCGCTCCCGGTCCCTGCATCACGGTCCAGGTGGAGATCAGGGGCGACGGTCCATCCCCGTCACTCGCCATCACTGCGCAGGCGGCGGTGGCTGGAAGCACGACGAGCGCTGGGCTGGCGGTGGTGGCCGCTATGATCGGGGCCTGGTTGGCCCCGGTCACGGTGATGGCGATGGTGGCCACTCCAGTGCTGCGTTCCCCGTCCGAGAGGATGATGCCGACGCTGTCCGTGCCGCTGAAGCCGGCTGCGGGCGCATAGGTGCGCGTCGCCCCGTTGCCGCTGAGGGTGCCGTGCGCCGGCGGCGTGGCGATGCGGTAGAAGCGCGCGAAGCCGGTCGGCACATGCCCCCCCCAGAACGAACGGGAGTGGCGTTCCGGCAGCGACAGTCAGCGTCTGGTTGGACAGGGTGGGGACGTCGCCGGGCGCGCGGTAAAGGTGGCGGTGCGACGCGGAGGCGGCGAGCTGGCCCCACTCCACCCGTCCGGAGCGAGTACCCGGGGCATTGAAGTCCCAGGCATAGAGCAGCGGTGCCAGCATATTGTGCCCGCTCCACAAGCTCGAGAGCACGACCAGTTCATTGCGGCCGTCACCATCGATGTCGGCGATCGCCAAGGGGGTGCCGGACCCCAGCTGCTTGGTCTTGGGCCAGCCGGGGAGCATGTGCCCGCCCGCATCATAGGCAGCGAGGAGGCTGTTGCCGGACTCGTCGAGCATCCTGCCCATGACGATGTCGGGCTGGCCGTCGCCATCGATGTCACCAACCGCTGGCGAAAAGGCCCCGAGGAAAAAGCCTTCGGGCATGATCACCGGCCAGCCAGGCACCGCAGTGCCATCGGGCCGCCAGGCCATCACATGGAGGTTGGAGGTGAAGGAGTCGTAGTAGGCGATGATGATCTCGAGCTTGCCGTCCCCGAAAAGGTCGGCAAGCGCCGGCGCCGAGCATTCGGGAAAGGTGCCGCCATCGGTTATCGTCACTGGCCAACCGGGTTTCACCATGCCGTCGCCGTTGATTGCATAGACGAAGCCGCGGCTCCCCCCATTGAAGACGATGTCGACCTTGCCGTCGTGGTCGATGTCACCGAGAGCGAAGCGGCTCGTGCCGCTGTTCGCTGTCTGGTAAAGGTGCGGGAAGCCGGGGGCCGGAGAACCGTCGAGACGCCACGCGTCGATATAGACGCCTGCGGTCGAACCCGCGTCTATCACCACGATCTCGGGAATCCCGTCGCCGTCGAGATCCACGACCGAGTGTCCGGTGGCCGCCTGGCCGCTGATCAGTCTCTGGGGCCAGCCCGGCATGCTGGTGCCATCACCGCGCAGGACGCTGACATACAGGTCATTGTTGGTGGTGACGATCTCGCAGCGCCCATCGCCGTCGAGGTCGGCCAGGGCTGGCGAAACGGCAGTGTAGTTGGCATTGGCCTTGGGCCAGCCAGGCAGGAAGGCGCCGGTGCGGTCCACGACGCCCCAGGGCGGGCCAGAGGTGGCGAAGGTACCGAAGGCGATGTCCGGGTGTCCGTCGCCATCGACATCACCCACCGTGGGATAGGCGGCGCCGACGGTTTTCAGGGGCCAGCCAGGAAGGTTCGCCCCATCCGGCCCCACCGCATAGAGCGGGCCGGAGGATTGCGCCGAACCGATGAGGTCCAAGTGGCCTGAGCCCATCAGGTCAGCCAGGGTCACCCCAAGGAAGATCTGGCTGTCGCTCCCAGCGAGTTGCGGAGCGAGCGTGGGGAAGCCGGGCTTGAGGGCGGGATCCACCCACAGCGTGCGGGTCACCACACGTGACCCACCGCTCCCGGTGACGGTCAGGCGGACCGTCCAGAAGCCCTCGGCGAAAGCGGCGACGTGGCATTGGGCGAGCACCCCTTCGGTCACCGGCTGCAGGCCACCGCCAGCGAGCGTGACGCCAGAGGTCGTCCAGGTCGTTGGCGTCGCACCGGAACCGACTTCCACCGTGAAGCCGGTCAGGCCGGCGGCTTCAGCGGTGCCGGTCAACGGGAAGTCAGTGGCCACTGGGCGGTGGTACTGGAACCAATCGCCGATGGGGCCGGTGATCCCTGCGAAGACCCAGCCGCTGGTGGTATTCCGCAGCAGGCGATCGAGATCGAGGCGGCCTTCGCTCACACACAGCCCAGCCAGGGAGGAGAGTCTGTCGGCGCTCTGGAGAACGCGCAGCTTCACCTGCGCGGCGGTAAGCGAGGGCTCGTTGGACCACAGGAGGGCGCAGGCCCCGGCGACGTGCGGGGTGGCCATGGAGGTGCCACTCAGCAGACCGTAACCGGCGCAGAGGCCATTGGTCCGCATCTGGGCCGTGGCGATCATCGGCAGGGTGCTCAGGACATCGACGCCGGGTGCACCGACATCCACGCTGCCGGCCCCCGCGTTGGAGAAGTAGGCACGCTGGTCGGTCGCGTCGGTCGCGAGCACCGAGATGAGGTTGCTGCTGGTGAAGGCGGCCGGGTATTCCGGTGAGATGTCGGCGTTGTTCGCAGAGTTGCCCGCAGCAGCGACGCACAGGATGCCGTGGGTACCGGCATCATCGATGGCCGCTTTCAGCGTCACCGAATCGTCGAGCCCGCCCCAGGACATCGACATCACCTGCACGTGGTGGGCATTGGCGAAGTAGATGGCCTCGACTGCGTCGGAGGTGAAGCCGTTGCCGTTCTGATCGAGGAACTTGAGCGGCATGAGCGAGACGTGCCAGCAGACACCGACCACGCCAGTGCCGTTGTTGCCGGTGGCTCCGATGATGCCGGAACAATGGGTGCCATGGAAGTAGTCGTCGGTGGGATCGGAGGAATCGGCGACGAAGTTCCAGCCATGCACATCATCGATGTAGCCATCGTGGTCATCGTCGATGCCGTTGCCGGCGAGCTCGGCCGCGTTCGTCCAGAGGTTTCCGACCAGGTCCGGATGCGTGAGGTCCATGCCGGTATCGATCACCGCGACCACCACGTTCGTGGAACCGGTCGAGACCGACCACGCCTGCTGGGCGTGGATGTCCGCTCCGGCGACGCCACCGGTCTGCCCGGTGTTGTGCAGAGCCCACATCTGGGCGTAGGAAGGATCGTTCGGCACGGTATCCGAGGCACGGACCACGTAGTCAGGCTCGCAGATCGGCACTTGCGCGGCCTGGAGCGCTTGACGGAGGCGGGGCATGGTGTCGGGCTTGGTCCCATCGAAACCGACCAGGTAACGTTGACCATCGTGCGAGACATGGGTGATGGTGCCGCCGGCTTTCGCGATCTGATCGCGGAACGCCGCGTCCGCCATCATCGCCGGGCGGGTGACCTGGAGGTGATCGGCAGCCATGGTGCTGCTGGATTCGAGGGCGCTTGCACCGGGTTGTCCGCGCCAGTGCTCTTCGTGGCGCAGGAGCGGATACTTGCCGCTGGCTTGACGTGCGATGCGGACGTGCGTCACTCGACCATCGCGGCCTGGTATGTCTTGCTCAGCGACGAGCGTCTCTGCGATGACCGAACGCGGCAGCGGCGACGACGTCACGAGATCGGGGTGCACCATCGCCGTGGACTCATCCGATCGAGCGATGACGGGAGATCCCACTGCGGTCGGTGCCGCGGAATCGGTCGAACGTGTACTGCAGCTCCAGAGGCCGATCGCAACCAGGAACAGGGGGCAGAGACGCAGGGGGAGGGTGGCCATGGTATCTTCCAGGATCTGCGCGTGGGATCGCAGTCCATTTCGGGCGCTGTCGCTTCAAGGAGCGAGTACATGGAGCAGTAACGTGACCGGTTCATATATGAGTCGGTTCTGTGAAGTCCATCTCCGAGTCGTCAAGAAAAGGGAGAACGACCGCTGCGCTCACCTGCCGATATCGCCCTGTTGCACTGGCAAGCGTCAGCGCCAGCTACAATGGCGCCTGCGAGGCCGGCAACGGCACCATCAAACTCCTGACCCACGAACTCGCCTGCCGTCACGACCGGCCTGCAGCCTGGACGCTCGACGACCTCGAAGCCGCGCGCCTGCTCGCCAACCGCCGCATCACCGACCGCGACCAGACGCGCACGCCCGAGGCACGCTTCGCCGACCGCATGCCCATCACGCCCGCGGAGCGGATGCGCCTCGCGACCGCGATCGCCGGAGAGCGCACGCGACGCGCGGAAGACTCGGAGATTGCCAGCGCACACGGCGTGCGTAAAATCCGCAGCGATGCGCTTGAACGAGAAGCCATTGCCGCTGCCCTGTCGGGCACCGGCGTCATCACCATCCGGAGCAGGCGAGTTCGTCTATCTTATCCGAAGGTTGGAACGTGATGAGTTGTGGGGTGGGCACAGCTGCTGTACCCCTAAGGGTTCTAAGGTCCAAGTCGGCTCCTAACGGCAGAGGTCCTCGAGGCAGCCCCTCTCTCCTGACCCCCCATTTTCTGAGATACGACCGCTTTTGCCACGATCCCGTGATGGCAGGAGAAGACTTGCCTCCCGGAAACCCCAGAGAAAGTATCTCCCAGAGACTGGCAGTTCATTGCCCTCACTCGATCGCATGGGTGGCCACTACCCCATCCTGTCACTAGCAGAGCGCTGCACCCATGGTCAAGCTGATCTTCATCACGTTGTTCAGCATGGGAGTACTTCATTGTGAGGAAGGGCTGCACTTCGCCTTCACGGAGCGCAAACTCCAACCCAAAGTCACCGACACCGTGGTCATGTCCACCTTTCCGTTCACGAACGCGGGGAAAACTCCGGTAACCATCACCGAGCTGAAGACCTCCTGTGGATGTACCACTGCCGACCTCGAGAAGAGGACCTATGCAGCGGGAGAGGCCGGTGAAATAACGATGGCCTTCACCGTAGGCGATTTTACAGGGCTTCAGACCAAGCTGGTCACCGTCAAGACCGACGAACCTGGAAGTCCCCCGATTTTCTTGCGCATGGAAATACAATTGCCCGAGGGGCCGTCGCCCTCGCAACGATTCATCGATTGGTATGTCGGCGCAGGACCTTCCAAAAAAACCATTTTCATCACGCTCCCTAAAGATCCCAAGTTCCACATGCAGCGCGTCGAATGCGCGGACAAGCGACTGAAGATCTCCCTGGATCCAGGCCAAGATGAAAACCACTACCTGATTTCAATTATTCCCACCGAAACGACGAGGCCGTATGCGGCGGCTATTGATGTTATAACCGATCTAAGAACTATTCACGTCTATGCACGTATAATAGAAATCATTGGCAAATGATTTTGTCTCAATCGATAATTAACGCTCATCTTCGCACATCCATATGAAGCTACTACATTCGCCCTTCGGATTGTCCGTGCTGTTCCTGGCGATGGTCGGCTCCTTTGCACTCCTGGAAGTCATCCTCGAGATGCGGAAGACGGCACCCGGGGCCGTAACACCGGAAGTACATCGACCACTTCCAAACCTGGATTATTCATCTCCCGCCTCCGTAGGGAGGCCAAAAGACATTCCACCGGATGATCCCCTTGAACTGCCGGGATTCTCCCGGATGTCGGCGACAGAGAAAATCGATGTCATCCTAAAATTATCCACAAATACGCACCTATCGGCTAAGACTAGCCGATTCCTCACCTCGCAGATGCAATCCACCTCCAATAGCGCTCTCTTGAGAAACGTGGCCGCCAACACTTTGGTGAGCCAAGCGAATCGAGATCCCTCCCTCTACCGCATGTTTATCAGCATGATCGAGGACCCCTCCGAATCACTGGCCTGGCGAGAATATGCGATTCAATTCCTCGCTCTCTGCCTGGACTCCGCAACAGACCGGCAGGAGGCGGAACAAGCGCTGTGGCGTGCCTCGACTAGCAAGGAAGGCGTCATGGGAGCAACCGCGCTACTGCAACTTCATCGCCTTAACCAGCAGGGGATCGTAGACCTAGGTCCCGCATTCGGTCAACGCTTGGAGGATTTGGTGGCGCAAGAATCCCTGGCTCCCGAGAGCAAAGTCACCATCCTAGGCATTGCTGGCGAGCGCAAATTGCGTAGCGCCCTGCCCACCATCCGACCGCTCGTGCGAGACCTGAGTCCATCTATCAGACGCGCGGCCGTGGCCTTTCTTGGAACTATGGGCGATCCCTTGGATCTCGACTTAGTCAATTCGGCAAAGGAAGATTCTGATCCATTGGTCGTCAAAGCGGCAATGGCCGCCTCTCAGCGTCTCGCTGCGATAAGTTCGGAACCCTAGCGATCTCGCCCAAGGGAAGACTCCGCTCATCAATGGGATGTCATCTATTTTCTCACACCGGAGTGGAGGAGGAGTTGCCGGTCGAGGGCACCAAGCAGTCCGAGTGCGGGATTCCGGCCATCCAACCAACCCATGCGGCCACCCTCGCCGGCAGGGTCACGATCTAAGCCGACGATTGCACAGTCGGATATCATGAATGGATCACGAAGTGCTTGAATAACGGCCGGCTCAAATGTCGATGCACGCGAAAAAGCCGCAGCAAGCTCCAGGAACCCATCATGCCATTTGCATTCGTATAAAGACCTTTTGGGCAAAGGCCCCACTGGCCGACCTCGACGCACATCCAAGAGCCAAAGACGGAATTCCGATCCGGGAGATGCATCCGCCAATAAACGCGACCGGAATTCGTCCAACTTTCCCGAGTCCCTATCCAGTGCAATCCACAGCTCCACCGAATCATCCCAGGTCCATGCCCGCTGCGAGATCGAGGCATCGGGGACGCCAGCGGGGAGGAGAGCGATGGACGCCTTGGCTGCGCGCGAATCACCGAGGACGCTGACGTAAACCTTGCCTAGGTCGACTACCGCCTGGGCACCGACTTGAGCTGGATCACGGGACAGGCCCCCCAACCATTGGGAAAGGCCGACTGGATCGACCAAATCCTTGCCTACCACCCCCAAGGTCGCCAAGGTTCCGAGGACCATTCTGGAAAGCTGAGGTTTATCAAGGCATTCCCTGAGCGATTCCCGTGCGCCAGACCATCGGGGATACTTTCCGATCAGGCGCAACATGGCCGGGAGATCGGCCCTATTGATGCGCGCAGGTTTCCAGTCGGGCCCGCTCTCATCAATTTCTTCAGAAATCACGCCCGAATTGTCTGCCGTGAGGATTCCCACATACGAACCAGCGTGCATGCGCCACTGATGGACCCATGCCGGTTGAGGAGATGCCTGATCTCCACGAAACAAAGCAAGCGAAAGCCAAGCCTGCTGATTAGCGAAAAGTTTTCCACCCCCTACAGACGTCGGCTTTCGATACCGCTTCATGAGAATCGAAAGGACCTCCGGGCTTATTTCCCAGTCAGGAAGGAACGCAAGCACCAGAGCATCGTGAAAATGCTGTACTGGATCAGACGAGCCAGGTATCGATCTGGCAAAGCCGTCTGCAAGCCACCGACGGGCAAGGCCATCGGCTTCCGAAGTGAGAATGGCCCGCGCACCGGCCTGATCTTCAGAGAGGAGGAGAAGCCAAATGGCCAAATGCGTTTTTAGCTCATCCGCACCTGAGATCCAAGCTTGCAGCCGGGGATGCATGGACGAGTCCACTATTCCTGCATACCATGCACTTCTAGTAATGAGGACCATGGGCCAGAACTGCTGATCCAAATTTTTCGAAAACGTGTCGATGGGCATCAACTTGAGGACGACATGCGAGGCGATCTTCTTTCCCAGAACCATGGGAAACCGAATTTCCATAAGGAGTTCACGCACCTGGACCGGAAGATTACCGTCGGCGACCTGCAGGCACGAGTCCAGGAATGTCTCTTTGATCAAATCGTTTTCGGGGAAAACGCGGAGCACTGCTTTAGTCTGTCGGTAATCAAAGGGATTTTTCTGGACCCATCCGGCCGTAATGGACTGTTGTTCAAGGGAATGGTTGTGGGTTTTCTCAAGGATCTCGCACGCGAGCAGACGCACCGATATCGGCCCTGTGTCATTATCAGGAATTTCGCGCATGATGGCGGTTAGAGACGACGTGCTCTGTTCATCCGCGTCCGCGATCACGCCAAAAATCCCCAGAACACTAGCAAGCATCTCCGCCTTCGTGACGGGAGGTAGTTTAACCCCCACGTACCCATGCGCATCCGCCTGTCGGTTCGCCGATGCGCCGTCAAGATCGCTACGGCGCGAGAATGTCACGAGTGGATCTAAAATGTCATCACGCATGGCCTTCAAAGCTGCGCGGGCGGAACCATCGGAAGAGGCGGCCGCGTGTAGAGGTTCGCACTTCACCCGCATGTCCATAAGCGACGCGCGCCACCTTACCGCATCGGGGCTCGCCAGGTCCGTTTTCCACTTCAATACGTCACCGGCGGTGACCGATTGAGAGCCAGACTCGGCAGAATGTAGGGAGGGAAGCCCCAGAGATACAACGCACACCAGGGTCGCCATTATGTGCCACATAGACATACGACTATCCCTCGCAATACGCATAGCATCCCATACCTCGACGAACGGTCAACCCCCGTCGGGGAGGACGATCATTCAATGGTACCAGGTTCCCCCTGCGCCCATCGACCATCTTCATCGTAGGGCCAATAGATAAAGCTTCTACCCAATGGAAACTGGCCGTCCCATCCGCAAGGCCAGCCACCCAAATCATAGCATGTCTTGAGAGATACCGAATAATGCGGATGAGGATCTCGATCCCCCGATCCCATGGCCAGCAGCATCTCCCTCGTCACCGAAATTCCCGCGTGGAATAGCACCACTTCATGAAGCCGAGTGCGAATTCTGCTACGCACGGATCCATCTTGGTTAGACTCCAAGATGGGAGCGGTGATCAACGATTGAAGTGGGAGGAATTCGTCCATTTGCGCATTGTTCATTATCTCGTAATGCAATGAGAGATAGTCAGCCCAAAGGTTCTGTTGAAAGGAATTCCACGGATTGTCCAGATTAGAGTTGGCGGGTGGCATGTCACCAAGTGCGATCGCATCCACCACATCATGGACAGGGACAAGCTCCGCATCTGCATCAATATGCCGGGACGTTTGGGCTGGCAGAAATTTTGACTCGGAAATATATGATTTCACCACATTAAACGACTCCATGAATATCTTATGATCCATCATGGCCTAACTCCAGTCTGTAAGGCGGTATACCATTTAGGAATCAATGAGGCCACGTCGGATCCCGCAATTTGATTGGCATAAAGGGGAAAAGCATCCTTAAATTCATTTGGTCCTGTTCCTTCCAGAACAGTGCGCGCACGCTCCGTAAGGTTCTTCAATTGTTCGTCGTAAAGCAAGACAGCTTTGGATAAGCTTTTGGTGCGGTTGTACTCAGCTATGACTTGAGCCTGGATGTCATCATATGATTTTTTCATGGCAGCAGAATACGCCGCATGAAAACCATTATGATTAGGGACATTCAAGGCCTTGGCAGCCTCCTTGAGTTTAGGAAGGATAACGCCATTAAAGGGGTCATTGGTCTTGAACCCACTGGCGGGGAAAAACGTGCCATCCGGCAACACAAACCCTTTGAAAAGGGGATGTGATTTGACCTGATCTGTAGGATTGATGTGGTGAGCTTGCCACGCTTCCGTTTTCATGGAATCGGGGACAACAGCCTTCATGTTTGTTGCAAGAGTTGTGCTGTTCCCGGCCTCAGCCGCTTCCCCCAATCCTTTTGTTGGAGTTTTAAAGTACGAACGCTGAAGAGCCTCATCGACTTCCTTGGCAACATCTTCTGACCAATGCAGCTTAATGAGATTATCATAAGTAATTTTCAATACGTCGCAGGTATTGTGTACCCAAACTGGCAATGCACCCTGCAGACCTTCAGCAAGTACTTCGTAGGTATGACAATCCTGTACTTCAATATTGTAGACATGGGAATCTAGGCCGTGAATTTCGCGATTTGCAACTACAACGAGCTCCCCCTGGTCTCCATCGGCGTGTTGACCAGGAATTAGCGATCGGGCCGCCTTCCACCCGGCTCCGACGACCCAGAAGGGATGCTCAGTGGTGCAAGAGACAGAGAACACTGATTCGGGTGGCTCTGATCCCTCGGAACTCGCATCCTCATCGCCCGCGCTTGAGCTCGCCGCATTGTTGACAGCGACGCGACGTACATGACCCGCTCGGCAGAAGCTGATACAGCGAATTGGGACATGGCTGCGATGGGAGACTCGCGACACCTCTTTAGCTGTAAACGGCGCGCTCGGCTCGAATTGGTCGCGGGTCCGGACGCGCTCACCAGGACTAATGTCCTCTATCGATTTTGAGGAGCCATCCGCCATAACGACACGAGTTCCACCAAGGAAGCACCCACCACGCAACAGATCCTCAAGTTCACTAGCACCCGACAGCCCTCTGGCACGCATATCTGTCAATTGTGCGGCCGTAGGCTTGGCCGCGAGGACCAGCTCCTTTCCAGAAGCGAAAATTTCATCCTTATTGACCTTATCATCCGCAGTAAACGCGGTGGAAAGTGAACGTGGGCGCTGCGGGCCGGAACGCCTAAGGCCTTTGCCAGTGATTTCAGGGAACGTTGCGCCAGCGACATGGAACGCTGACATCGAACTTGGCGAAGCCCCGCGCATGAGCCCACTCAAAACGTCCCATTGGGCAGGCGCAGCCAAGCTGTCGATCACGTCGATAGAAGCGTCGATTCCAACTTTGCCGAGCCGTTGTAGGGATCCCGAAGCAAGACCACGCCGGGCATCGAAGGCGGTCTCTGCCGTTTGCGTGGCGCTACGGGTGACGGTCTGATCGGTCAGATTGCTGAAATCTTCCATAGCCGAAACGAGCTTGGTCCTTCCATTCTCAAATTTCTTGATGTTTGACCAAAGGCCCTTCATTGCTGCACTTGCACGCGCAGCACGCAGGGCAACGGCTTTTCCTGTCCGCACGAAGACCGAACCCGGAACAAGATTTACAAGGACACTTGCCCCCGTTAACGCATATTCCGCAGGCGACAATGATTCGCCTGTTACAAAATCTTGTCCGCGAAGGTTAAGCATGTCTTTCACGCCAAAGATGAAATCGCCAGAAGCGAGCAGCCCATAGCCAACCGGCTGAGAGGTGCGGTATTTCTGCCACCACGCGACTGTCTGCAAATCTGCGCGCATGAGATTGAGATAGTAAAGATCATGGAATAGCCTCTTTTCCATGAGACCTAAGGCGTTGACTACTGGATCACCCGCCTCTGCCTTATATTGCTGGTCGTAAATTCCCTTTATGTCGTCCGTTGTATCGACATCCAATTTCAACAAGACGAATTCTGGCAATCCGGCCGGAATCGTGGCGCCACCGTTCTGTACCCTCAGATTTAATGAATCAATCTCAGCCTTGGATGAGTCCGATATTTTGAAAACGAAACCGCCTGCATCCTTATCTAGATTTACGTCGATCCTAAGGACATCTGGAAAGCCCCCGCCTTGTCCAAGCTGCTCCAACACAGCGTTGAAAGGCCAGTTGGGGGATCCCGAACCTCCAGTAAGCGACTGGATCTTGGTCAGCACGGCACTTGCGAGCGCGAACCTCTCCGCCAGCATGTGATTCATTACCTCTTCCGTGTAGGCATTCCCAATGTCCCAATGCTGGGTATTCGCCGTGTTGAAGAGGTCCTCCACCGGGCTGCCATAATGGAAAGTGGTCTCCAGCCATCCCGGCTCGCGGATGGTCAACGCCCCGCCAACAGCGCCGAAATCTGTCCAGGTGCCATAGGGAAGACTATCCTGGTCCTTCGTCAGCGTGAAATTGAGCTTGAGAGACGACTTGACGGCATCTGTCAGGTATTCTTTGGCCCGCATGGTGTTGAGAACGGTTTCGGAATTGGCCAGAGCTAGTCCGGCATCACCGTCGAGATTGCGTTCGACTTCCTTATACCGGTGGATGGCATTAAAAGCCGGTCCGCCGCGATTGCGGAATTGAGCATACATATTCGCATCGCTTGCGCCGTGGCCCAAGGTATACCGAACATCATCAAGAGTGAGGTCGAGGCTGCTGGGGCTATACACCGGACTGAAGCCAACGGGATCATTCGGGAAGAATGGCGACCACCATGCAGACTCACCCTCCATCCATGGAAGGTATTGTGCAGCTATGAATATATCTTTATCCACCTGTGCATCGAGATCTTGTGCTACGATGGTGTAGGATGGGTCGCCACTGTGGATTCCAGAAATTCTTGCCGCCTGAGTTCCGGAAATTCTTGCCGGGTCCTCCCCCCGGTGGCGTGACGGCCTCTTGGCCCTGGGTGGTAGGTTCCTACCACCGCAGGAGGCCAGCAAGTGA
>JACDGQ010000398.1 GCA_013821615.1 Planctomycetota bacterium | reverse complement strand
CGCTTTGGCAATGCGTTGCACCACGCGCTCGAACACGCCCGCTTCCAGGCCTGGCGCGACAGCGATGGCGAAGTGCCGACGGGCGAGCGTGACGCGCTGCTGGTCGCGCTGCGCCACGAACACTATCGCGAAGCCGAACTCGACGATGGCGTGCGCGCACTTGCGCCGCTGATCGCACGCACGCTCAATGCGCCGCTGCCGACCACGGACGCTGCGGATGCCATCCGCCTGTGCGATCTCGCCGACACTGACCGCATCGCCGAACTCGAATTCCACTTCACGTTGCGCAATACCACGACCGGCGAGTTCGTCGCGTTGCTGCAGCGCCAGCTCAGCGGCCACGCCCAGGTCGGCGAGGTGGTGGCGGGGCTGCTCGGCCGCATCGGCGGGGATCTCGAGCAGGCACTCGCCGATCCGGCCTCCACGCTCAGCACGAGCCTGGCCGAAATTATCGAGTCCAGCTGGACCGGACTGCAGGCCGATCCCCAGGCGCTCGCTGCCCTCGACCGCCAGCTCGTCGAAGCCCTCGTCGCGCTGGTGGACGGGCAGCGCCCCATGCTGCATGCGCTCATCGTCGCCGGCCTGGCGCGGCACAGCGATGCGGAATTGGTGCGGCAGATCGAGGGGCGGATCGGCGATGACCTGCAGTACATCCGGCTGAACGGCGCCGTGGTCGGCGGCGTGGTCGGAGTGGTGCTGGCGGTGGTGGGGAGGTTGCTGGCGGGGTAGTGAGTGAAGGGTGGGAGGAGCAGCGAGTGCGGACGCGGGATCCGGTATTCGGTATCTCCCCAGAGCGGCCCACTGGGCCGCTCTTCATCTCATCTCCGGACTCCACGAACCCCCATGCTCCGCGCTCCACCCTATTTCTTCTTCTTCGCCGCCTTCGGCTCCGCCCACGGCAGCCCGCCCGCGATCCAGGCGCTGATCGCCGCGACCTGGTCGGCGGAGAGCTGGTCCTTGCGCTTGGGCGGCATGTTCTGGTCTTCCTTCTTCGCCTGGTATTTGATGCATTCGATCAGCAGGCTGCTCTCGGGCTTGCCGACGGTCACCACCTTGCCGTCGCGCCCGCCGGCCATCCAGGCGTCGCGCGTATCGAGCCGCAGCTTGCCCTTCTGCTTGTCCGGCCCGTGGCAGCCGACGCAGGAGGTCTCGATGATCGGCCAGGCCTTGGTGAACAGCTCCTGGTCCTTGGCCGGGTCCGCGGCGGCTGCGGCGGCGAGGTCCGCGGAGGCGCTGAGCAGCAGCGCGGCCGCGACCATGAGGACGTGACTGGCGCGGAAATCGGAAAGCATGGCGACCTCGCTGGGTGGGCTGACGGATCAACGCAGCATCGCCACCCGGGCCCCGCATCAAGCCCCGTGTCGCACGGCCGCCGAAGGCCCCCGGAAACGACCAGAGCCATGGGGGTCACCCATGGCTCCGACCGCATCCGGCATGACCTGCCGCTCAGTAGGTCTTGGTGTCGATGAAGCCTTCGAGCTTCCGCGAGCGGATCGGGTGCTGCAGCTTCTTGATCGCCTTGGCCTCGATCTGACGGACGCGCTCGCGCGTCACGTTGAAGCGGCGGCCGACTTCCTCGAGGGTGTAGGTGTAGCCGTCGCCGATGCCGTAGCGCAGGCAGATGATCTCGCGCTCGCGGTCGGTGAGGGTGTCGAGGACCTCGGTGATCTTCTCCTTGAGCAGCTCGTTCGAGGAGATGTTCGCGGGGTTCTCCGCGGACTTGTCCTCGAGGAAGTCGCCGAAGTAGCAGTCGTCGCTGTCGCCGATCGGGCGATCGAGCGAGATCGGGTGCTTGGACACGCGGATCACGCGCTTGCACTCGCCGACGCTGATGCCTGCGCGCTCGGCCACCTCTTCGATGGTCGCCTCGCGGCCGGTGTCCTGCAGGATGTCCTTCTGGATCTTCCGCAGCTTGCCCATGGTCTCGATCATGTGCACCGGGATGCGGATGGTGCGCGCCTGGTCGGCGATCGCCCGGGTGATGCCCTGGCGGATCCACCACGTGGCGTAGGTCGAGAACTTGTAGCCGCGCTTGTACTCGTACTTCTCGACCGCCTTCATCAGGCCGGCGTTGCCCTCCTGGATGAGGTCGAGGAAGGACAGGCCGCGGTTGCGGTACTTCTTGGCGATCGAGACCACCAGGCGCAGGTTGCCGCAGGACAGCTTCTGCTTGGCCTCTTCGTAGAGGCGGAAGCGTTTGGAGACCGCGACGCAGCGCTGGATGAAGAAGTCGATGGGCTCGCCGATCTGGTCGGCGAGCTTGCGCAGCTCCTCCTCCTTCTCCTTGACCATGCCCTTCTTGCGCTTGTTCTGGTCGATCTCGCGGCGCACGCGCAGCACGCGGCGGCGCGCGTCGAGCATGTCGTCCTTGACCTGGATGACGGTCTTGGCGTCGAGCTCCATCTCTTCAAGCATGCGGTAGGCGCGGGTCAGGCGGTTGCGCAGGAGCTGCTCCTTGCGCACGTCGATCTCGCCGCCGGCGACCACGTCGGACGACACCGGCGAGATGTGCGCGACCAGGCGGTTGAGGGTCGAGAGGTGGTTGGTGGCACGGTCGAGGTAGTCGTCGCGGGAAGGCGAGGAGCCGTGGCTCTTGGCGTTCTTCTCCTGCTGCTCTTTGATCTCTTTCTGCTCTTCGACCCACTGGATGCCGCGGCGGATGGCCTCGGGCATGGTCATGACCTTGCGGCGGAAGCCGTCGCGGTAGATCTCGATGCGGCGCGCCAGCTCGATCTCCTGGTCGCGGGTCAGCAGCGGGATCTCGCCCATCTGCGACAGGTACATGCGCACCGGGTCGTCGATCTTCTCGCCGATCTCGGGCTCGTCGGCCTCGGCGCCGGCGGCCATGTTGTCGAAGCGGCTGGTGGTCGCGGCCTCCTCACCCTCGGTGGTGCCGCCGCCGGCCTCTTCGCCGAAGTCGGCGCTGTCGTCGGTGCCGATCTCCTCGACGAGTTCGATGCCGCGCGCCTCGAGCTGCTCGAGGATCTGGTCGAGCTGCTCGGGATCGTTGATCGCATCGGGCAACAGGGCGTTGAGCTGGTCGTACGTGACCATGCCCTTGCCCTTGCTGTTCTTGGCCAGGGTGGCGACGACGTCCTTGATGGACAGCGGGGCCTCGGTGCCTTCTGCGGGGGCGCCGGGGGCGCCCGGGGTGGCAGGGGCGCGAGCAGTCTTGGGAGGAGCGGCAGGAGCAGCGGACTTGGCCATGGGAACAGTTCTCTCAGTCGCCAGACTGGTTATGCAGATGTGAAGTACGGAGGTCGGATTTTAGGCCGGCAGGCGCTCCTGCAAGCAGTGCCTGCCGCGCCGTGACCCCTTGAAAAACGCTGGGTTGCGTCGCCCGGGCTGGCAGCCGGACGGCACTTGACGAGCGCGGAAGGGTGCTGAAGGCGCCAAGAGCGCGGGGAAAAGAGCCGGGAAGCCGCTGCGGGAGCGGTTTCCTCGTCCTTTCAGTCTAGCTGGTCGGGCTCCGCAGGAGAGGCCGGCACGGCCAAGGGTTCGGCATGACTCACTGCGGATCAGGGTGCGCGCTGCCGAGCGGCCGCTCGGACTGGGACTGCCCGGCGAGGTCCTTGAGGTCTCGGGTCAGGGCCAGCTTCTCGCCGCTCAACCGGCCGACGGTGACGAAGTCGCGGGCGCGCTCGGCGTCGGCGATCTCGAGGGCGAGGCGGTGGACCTGGTCCTTGAGGTGACGGCGGCGCAGCTCGCGCGCGGCGTCGGCGAGGTCTTCGGCGGGATGGGCGACCGCCGGCACGCGTTCGGCGGTGTCGAGACTGGCCCAGCCATAGGCCTTGGCGTGGACCTGGGGATGGTTGCGGACCGCCGCCAGGTCGGCGAGGACGTGGATGTCGGCGGCCGGGTCGAGGAGCAGGACGCCGGCGAGCTCGTCCCAGGGCGCGGGGAAGTGGCTGGGCTCCAGGCCGAGGTCGTCGGCGGCGCCCGCGCGCAAAGCCGGGTGGCGCAGCAGCAGGTGCAAGGCGAGCTCTGCGGCCGGCACCAGCTCGGCGA
>JACDGQ010000397.1 GCA_013821615.1 Planctomycetota bacterium | reverse complement strand
GTGCGGGCGAACGGACCGCGTGGAGTGAATCCATGTACGAAGGAGCTGCGCACCTCGTACCTCGCACTCCGCACTCCGCACTCCGCACTCCGCACTCCGCACCGCTCCCCCCAACCACCTGAGCCCGTGACCCACGCAGTCCTAGGACCACGCCCCATGCCCGACCTCCTGCACATCCTCGACGGCGAACGCGCCGGCACCGACATCCCCCTGGAGCAGGGTCGCCTGATGGTGGGCAGCGACGCCGCCTGCGGCGTACGTCTGAACGGCGGCGGGGTGGCGCCGCGGCACGCCGCGCTCGAGCACAGCGACGGCGCGTGGACGCTGCGCGCGCTCGATGCGGCGGCGCCCATCACCATGGACGGCCGCGCGCTGACCACGCTGCGCCTCGATCACGGCACGGTGTTCGGCATCGGCGGCAACCGCCTGCGCTTCGTCGCGGCCAAGGCGAGCATCGAACGTTCGTCGCTGGCCGGCAAGAAGTTCAAGGACGAGGCGGCCGCGGTCGCCGAGTTGCGCGCCGCCAAGGACCGCATCCTCGCCCAGGCCGAGACCATCGTCATCGGCCAGCGCGCGGTGCTGGAGCAGATCCTGGTGGCGCTGTTCGCCAACGGCCATTGCCTGCTGATCGGCGCGCCGGGCCTGGCCAAGACGCTGATCGTGCGCGTGCTCGCCGGCACCCTCGACCTGACCTGCAAGCGCGTGCAGTTCACCCCCGACCTGATGCCCGCCGACATCACCGGCACCGACATCCTCGAGGACGACCCTGTCACCGGCGCGCGCCGCTTCCGCTTCAAGCAGGGCCCGATCTTCGCCAATCTGCTGCTTGCCGACGAGATCAACCGTACGCCTCCCAAAACCCAGGCGGCGCTGCTCGAAGCGATGCAAGAGAAGCGCGTGACCGCGGCGGGCGTGACCTACGACCTGCCCAAGCCCTTCTTCGTGCTCGCCACGCAGAACCCGATCGAACAGGAGGGCACCTACCCGCTGCCCGAGGCCCAGCTCGACCGCTTCATGTTCTGCATCAACCTCGACTACCCGAGCGCCGTCGACGAGGCGCGCATCCTGCTCGAGACCACCCGCGACCTGGCGTGGGAGGTCGAGCGCGTGCTCGGCGCCGACATGATCATGCAGTTCCAGCACCTGGTGCGCCAGATGCCGGTCAGCCCGCACGTCGCGCAGTACGCCACCGAGCTGATCCGCGCCACCCGCCCCGGCCTGGCCGAGACCAAGGGCTGGGTCCAGCAGTACGTGCGCTGGGGCGCCGGCACGCGCGCCGGCCAGTACCTGCTGCTCGCCGCCAAGGCCAGCGCCCTGCTCGCCGGCCGCACCAACGTCTCGTGCGCCGACGTGCGCACCTTCGCCACGCCCGTCCTGCGTCACCGCATCTTCTGCACCTTCGCCGCGGGGGCGGAGGGGATCACACCGGATGAGGTGGTGAAGCGGGTGTTGGCGGCGGTGAAAGAGCCGAAGTACTAGTCATGGGCGGGCGGGAGGGGGAAATCAGAGGGCTGGAGGATCACGGGACGGGCATTCGTGAGCATTCGTGCTCCGTACGCACGTGCACCTACTCGCGTGGAGAAATTCCAGATCCTATTGCGCTCTCGGGATCGCCAGGATTCACGCATGACGGGCGTCTGCTATACCATGAGCCAGCGGAGCTGGCGGAAGAAACCAGCCCAGGGCGTGAGCCCTGGGACCGCCGCAATCCCAACGGCCCAGCCCGCGGAGCGGGCGAAAGAAATTATCCCAGGGCGTCAGCCCTGGGCGGTCGAATCCATGCCACATTCCCTATCCTCGATCTGGCTGCACGCGATCTTCTCGACCAAGGGACGCCGGCCCTGGTTGAGCGCGGAGGTCCGCGCCAGGCTCCTGCCATACATGATGGCGGTCCTGGGAAAATCAGGCGCGTTGGTGCGGGCGATCGATGGAGTCGAAGACCATCTCCATCTCCTGATGCGCGTGAGGCCAGAAGCATCCCCTGCGGAAGTGATGCGCGTGCTCAAGGCGAATTCCTCAAAATGGATCCACGCTACCTTTCCCGAGCTCGGGGGTTTCGCCTGGCAGGGAGGGTATTCGGTATTCACGGTCAGCGTATCCCAGTGCGGGAAGGTCGAGGCGTACATAGCGGGCCAGGAAGAGCATCATCGGCGGCAGGGGTTCGAGGAGGAGTTGCGCGCGTTCCTGGTACGTCACGAGGTGGCGTATGACGAACGGGATCTGCAGATATGAGATTGCGTGCATCCCAGGGCTGACGCCCTGGGGCAATTTCTTCCGCCCGCTCCGCGGGCTGGTTCGCCCTCTGCATGGATTCCCAGGGCTCACGCCCTGGGCTGGTTTCTTCCGCCCGCTTCGCGGGCTCATCGCCGCCAGGTGCGTGGATGTTGCCGGGGTCCCGACGCATATTCGACTGGGCACCGGCACCGGTACCGACTCCGGTACCGGCTCCGCGTCGCTCGTCACTCGCCACTCGCGGCCCCTCTCCCGCCCCCCGCGGCGCTGACCCATGCCCGCCCCCACCACCTATAAATTCCTGCCGCCGCACCTCGCCGACCGGCTCGATGCGATCGAGCTCGGCGTGCGCCGGCCGCTGCCGGGCGGGGTGCAGGGGCGGCACCGCTCGCGGCATCACGGGTCGTCGGTGGAATTCGCGGATTATCGCGCCTATGCCGAGGGTGATGCGCCGGCGCGCATCGACTGGGCGGTGTACGCGCGCAGCGATCGCTATCTGGTGCGGCGCTTCGAGGACGAGACGCGGCTGCGCGTGCACGTGCTGGTCGACACCTCCGAGAGCATGTCGTTCCGCTCGGCCGGGGCGCTGGCCAAGCTCGAGTACGGGTGCTTCCTGGCGGCGGGGCTGATGTACGTGCTGGTGCGCCAGGGCGACGCGGTGACGTTGAACGGATTCGGCGCGGCGCTCGACCAGGGTTTCCCGACCGCGGCCAGCTACGAGGGCCTGCGGCCACTGCTGCGCGGGCTGGAGGCGATGCGCGCGCAGGGCCCGGGCAGCCTGGCCGGCGCGCTGCACGCCTTCGCCGCGACGCCACGGCCGCGCGGGCTGGTGGTGGTGGTCTCGGACTTCCTGCAGGATGCGGAGGAGATCCTCGCCGGCGTGCGCCACCTCGTCCACGCCGGCCACCAGGTCTGCGCCCTGCACGTGCTCGACCGCGCCGAGATGAACCTGCCCTTCGATGGCGTGGTCGAGGTTCATGAAATGGAGACCGGCAAGCGCGTCATCGTCGAGGTCGACGAGTTCCGCGAGGCATACGTGCGCCAGGTTCAGGCGCACATCGCCGCGCTGCGCACCGGCTGCACCAACGCCGGCGCCAGCTACCACCTCGCCGACACCAGCATCGCGGTCGATGCGGCGATCCGCACCGCGGTGAACCAGATATGAGTCCGGGAGTCCGGAAGTCCGGGAGTCCGGAAGACGGACAACGCCGTGTCCCGGCGTTGCGGGGAAACGTGACCGCGCGTTGCGAACCCGCAGCGCGATCACGCGAACGTCCAAGTCCGGTCACAGGACCTCGCGGCTCGCGCCTCGCGCCTCGCGTCTTCCGTTCTACGGCCATCCGCGCATGACCTTTCTTACCCCGTGGCTGCTGTGGTGCGTCCCGCTCGCCGGCTTGCCGGTGCTGTTCCACCTGTTCTTCAAGGTCAAGAAGCGGCCGCTGCCGTTCTCGTCGCTGATGTTCTTCCTGAAGGTCGAGCCCAACCTGCAGGCGCGTCGGAAGATCCGCGAGATCCTGCTGCTGATCCTGCGCTGCCTGCTCATCCTGATGGTGGTGCTGGCGCTGGCGCGGCCGGTGTTCCTCGCCTTCGGCGGCGGGGGGCGCACCGCGCTGGTGCTGGTGATCGACAACTCCGCGTCGATGGGTGCGGATGGGGGCAACGGCAAGCCGCGCTTGCGTCAGGCGCTGGAGGGGGCCTCGGCGCTGCTCGGCGAGCTCAGGCCCGGCGACATCGCGGCGCTGGTGCCGGCGGTGGACGAGCGTACGGCGGCGGCGTCCGGCC
>JACDGQ010000396.1 GCA_013821615.1 Planctomycetota bacterium | reverse complement strand
CCGCCGAACGCGCCCGCCTCGCCGAGCTCGAGACCACGCTGTTCCCGCCATCGCCCGCCCCGCACGCCAAGCCCCGCAGGACTTCCGGACTCCCGGACTCCCGGACTCCCGGACGCTGAGACATGCCCACCTACGTCGCCATCGGCTCCCCCACCACCGCGCTCAGCGACGAGCAGCTGCGCGCCGAGCTGACCGGCGCCTTCGCGAAACTCGGCACCAAGCGCAAGGTCCTGGCGGTGCCGCCGGACTTCACGCGCTTCAACAGCCGCGCCGGCGTCCTCACGCGCTTCACCTACGACCACTACGGCCAGGCGCTGACCGACGTGCTGCCCGCGCTCGGCACGCACGTGCCCATGCCCGACTGGCAGATCGCGAAGATGTACGCCGGCGTGCCACGTGCGCTGTTCCGGGACCACGACTGGCGCAACGATGTCGCCACCGTCGGCGAATTGCCGGCGGAGTTCGTCAGCGACGCCACCGGCGGCATCTATGCCAAGCCGTGGCCGGCGCAGCTCAACAAGCTGATCTGGCAGGGCGGCCACGACCTCATCCTGTCGATCGGCCAGGTCGTTCCGCACGAGGTCACCGGCATGGCCAACCACGCCAAGAACCTGTTCGTCGGCTGCGGCGGCAAGGCCGGCATCGACGAAAGCCACTTCATCGGCGCGGCCTACGGCATGGAACGCATGATGGGCCGCGCCGAGACGCCGGTGCGGCGTCTGCTCGACGAAGCGCTGGCGCGTTTCTGCGGGCACCTGCACATCGTCTTCGTGCTGACCGTGGTCGGCGCGGCGCGCCCGGGCGAGGCTGCCGATGCCAACGGTCTGGTGACGCGCGGGCTGTTCATCGGCGAGGGCCCGGAATGCTTCCGCCTGGCGGCGAAGCTCTCGGTCGAGGTCAACTTCCGGATCCTCGACGAGGAGCTGCACAAGGTCGTGGTCTACCTCGACCCCGAGGAGTTCCACACCACCTGGCTGGGCAACAAGTCGGTCTACCGCACGCGCATGGCCATCGCCGACGGCGGCGAGCTGATCGTGCTGGCGCCCGGCCTGAAGGGCTTCGGCGAGGATCCCGGCATCGACGCGCTGATCCGCAAGTACGGCTACCGCACCACGCCCGAGGTGATGGCGGCGGTGCGCGGCAATGCCGACCTCGCCAACAACCTCTCCGCCGCCGCGCACCTCATCCACGGCAGCAGCGAGGGGCGCTTCAGCGTCACCTATTGCCCTGGCCACCTGACCCGCGCCGAGATCGAAGGCGTCGGCTACCGCTACGCCGACCTCGCCGCGATGACCAGCCGCTACGACCCGTCCACGCTGGTGGACGGCTGGAACCAGGTCCCCGGGCCCGATGGCCGGCCGGAACGCATCTACTACATCTCCAACCCGGCACTGGGGCTGTGGGCGTGGCGGGGGCGGGTGCCGGTCTGATGGGTCCGGATGTCCGGAAGTCGGCGAAGTGGCCGCCAAGGTGCCCTGGGTACCCACGCGGTCTTCGTCGAGGGACCCGATCAGCTCGAGAGACGCTCCTGTCAGGAACTCTTCGAACTGACATTTCCAGTGTGATCACACTGGTTCCCGACTTCCGGACTTCCGGACTCCCGGACTCCCGGACTCCCGGACTTCCGGACTTCCGGACTTCCGGACTTCCGGACTTCCGGACCGCGGACCGCAGGCCCGCCGTGGTGTCAACGATTGACTTGGACAGCACCATTCAATCATTGCCGGCCGAACGCGGACCCCGTACCCTCCGAGCATCATGGGCACACTCACAGTCAGGAAATTCGGTATCTCCCTCGATCCTTCGGAGCTCGTCGACTTCGCCGAGAAGATGGAATTCTTCAGCGGCGTGTTCACCGATTTCGGCTTCGACCAGGCGGGGACCTACACCTTCCGCTACAGCGACGACGAGTGCATGATGAAGGCCGAGCTGCAGCGTTCCAAGGACGGCTACTACCTGTGGGTCTACGTCCAGGCCGTCGATGAGCACGAATACCGCGTGCGCGAGATCGCCGACGGCTTCGGCGCCTACGTGGTCGACGGGGCGAAGAAACCAGTCTGACGCCACAGCGGTCGGGACAGCCGGATCGAACAGGAGGCGCGGAGACGCGGAGGCTTGAAGAGGAGGCAGGGCCGGGCTGTCCACTTCCCGGACCGCTGACCGGACTGCGCCGTCACCAGGGTCCGGTGTCATGCGCTCCGGATGTGCTCCATGCGCATCCTCATCGAACAACGGCAGCCCGGTCCTCGGCCGTCCTCATCTGATCTCCGCGGCTCCGCGTCTCCTGTTCAATCCTTCGTAAAGGATCGGCCTTCACCCCGACGACAGGATCTCCGCCTCGCCCTTGGCGGTGCCGGTCGGGCTGTAGAAGTAGGCCGGGCGGATGATCGGGGTACCCTTGCCGAGGCGCGCCTCGCAGCGCTCGTAGATGATCTGCGCGGCGATGCCGACCACCCGGCTCAGGCCGAAGAGCACGGTGTAGTAGTCGGGGTTGGTCAGCCCGCAGGCCATCAGCAGCGAACCCGATGCGCTGTCGACGTTGGGGTGCGGGTTGCTGATCTTGGGGTTGGTGCCCAGGATCGGCGGCACCACCTCGGTGAGCAGCTTGACCATCTTGAAATTGGTGTCGTCCGGGCAGATCTTCTCGCCGAGCGCGCGCAGGGCGCGGGCGCGGGGATCCTCGACGCGCAGCACGGCGTGGCCGAAGCCGAAGATCACCTCCTTGTTGGCGAGCTTCTGCCGGATCATGTCGCGCACGCCGTCGGCGTTGAGCTTGTCGCCGACCTTGACCACGCATTCCTGCACGAATTCCAGGCATTCCTGGTTGGCCTTGCCGTGCAGGGGCCCCGCCAGCGCGGCCATCGCCGCGCCCAGGCTCTCGTAGAGGTCGGCCTGGCCGGAGGCGACCGCCTTGCCGACGAAGGTCGAGAGGTTGCCGCCACCGTGGTCGAAGTGCAGCACATCGAAGACGCGCATCAGCTTGGTCAGCTTGGCGGTCTTGTCCGCGTCCAGCCCGGGCACGCCGAGCATGTACACGAAGTTCTCCATGTAGCCGAGATCGGCGCGCGGCGCGAGCGGCGCGCCCCAGCCTTCGCGCACGCGGAAGATGGCCGCGACCAGCACCGGGATCTTCGCGGTCAGGCTGAGCGCATCCTTGCGGTAATCGCCGCTGGCGTCGACCATGCCGAGGGTGTTGAGCGCGTGCACCAGCCACTTCATCGGGTGCCCGGTGCGCGGCAACGTGGCGAACGAGGCGAGCACGGCGGGCGGCACCTGCTGTGCAGCGACCAGCTGCTTGGCGAACTCGGCGGACTGCGCCGCGGTGGGCCAGGTCTTGTTGAAGAGCAGGTAGATGACTTCGGCCGGATCGCGCTCGGCGAGCTCCTCGACCGCCTGGCCGACATAGAACAGACCCTTCTGCGCATCGACCGAGCTGGTCGTGCAGTACCCGACCGGCACGCCACGCAGGCCCGTCTCCAGGGATTCCTTGGTGATCTCCATGTACTTCGTGCCCTGGGTCGCGGGCTTGCTGGTCTGCTGGTTCATGGAGTCCTCGGTACGGCGGCGGACGCGCGTCGGGACGCGGGCGCCAGATGGAGCAGGCGGATGGGACGATGCCGGGCCGCACGGCGGCTGGGCGGGGAAAGAGCAGGCGCGCCTCAGCGGGAGGCGACCCTTGCCAGTCCCCGGTCGGGACGAGAGTGGCGGACGTGCAACCGGCACCGCATCGACGCTATGACCAGGTGGCGATTGTCGCCTGGGACTGCCTGGTTTGCGCGGGCGATGCTCGCGCGGCATGGCTGGCATGCGCGCGCGGGAAGGCGGCTTTGACACGGAGCGTGGAGCATGGCTGGTGCGGCATCATCGCCGATCCGCCGCCACGTCACCTGCTGCTTCATACAGCAGAGCGCGCAGCGCGACAACCGTGGCGTGCGCTGAGCCGCGACAGCCGCGAAAAACCGGCCAGCGAGGCCATGCCGCCGATCTTCAGCATCAGCACCAGCAAGGGCGATGC
>JACDGQ010000395.1 GCA_013821615.1 Planctomycetota bacterium | reverse complement strand
AGCCTGCTCATCGGGATCCTGATGCTGGGACTGAAGATGGGGGCCTATCTCATCACCGGCTCGGCGACCATCCTCTCGGACGCCCTCGAGTCGGTGGTGCACGTGGCGGCGGTGGGCTTCATGTTCTGGTGCCTGCGCTTTGCGGCCGCGCCGCCCGACCACGAGCATCCCTATGGCCACGGCAAGGCCGAGTTTCTGTCGATCGGTTTCGAGGGCGGCGCCATCGCCCTGGCCGGCCTGGCGATCATCTGGGAGGCGGTGCTGGGCCTGGTCCACGGCCGCCAGCCCGGCGCGGTCGACCTCGGCTTTGCGCTCATCGTGGTCGCCGCGCTCATCAACCTGGCCCTGGGGGCTTGGTTGGTCAGCGTCGGGCGGCGGACCCGTTCGGCGATCCTGATCGCGGACGGCCAGCACGTGCTCAGCGACGTGTGGACCAGCCTCGGGGTGGTGGTTGGGGTGGTGCTGCTATGGCTGCTGCCGGCCGGCCCGGCACGGGTCTGGACCGATGGCGTGGTCGCCATCCTGCTGGCCCTGTACATCATGACGGTGGGCGCGCGGCTGATGCGCCAGGCGGTGAGGGGCCTGCTGGACGAGGTCGATCCCCAGGCCATGGCGCGGGTGGTCGAGGCGATCAACGAGATCCGCGATCCGGCTTGGCGGGACGTGCACAACCTGCGCCTGCGCAGCAGCGGGGACGCCACCTTCGTGGACTTCCACCTGGTGGTGCCCAGCCAGTGGAGCGTCGCCAACGCCCATGCCTCGGCCGAGGCGCTCGAACGGCACATCCTTGCCCGCCTCGGCGCACGCGGCTCGGTGATGATCCACCTCGACCATCCCCATGCGGATCCCACCGTGGGGGTCGATCCTCTGCCGGTCCATGAAGAGCGCACGGCCTTCACCCTGGCGCAGGCGCGCCGCTTCAAGGCGGGGTGAGCCGCTCGGTCAGGGTTCTGCCGAGTTGGCTCAAGGCTTGTCACATAAGAATCTTGCAGCCATTGCACCGGTCGGTGCGATTGACTCGGGGGGTCGGCGTCCTAGTGTGGCCGCCCGCCGCCATCCCCAGCCCTTGGAGAGCGGGAGGCGCGCGTGCGGGGATAGTGGTCATTCCACTCCCGCCCTGAATCACAACCGGTCCGGAGACCATCCCCACCATGGACATCAAGACGCTCAAGGAACTCACCCGGTTGATGCGTGAGAACGACCTCGTCGAGATCGAGGTCGAGTCCGCGGACCTCAAGGTCAAGCTCAAGAAGGCCAGCGCGCCGATCGCGCAGTTCGTCGCCGCACCCAGCTTCGCCGCCCCGGTGGCCGCCGCGCCAGCCGCCGTCCCGGTCGACGAGTTCGCCGGCTGCAAGCAGGTCATCTCGCCCATCCCCGGCACCATGTACCTGAAGCCGAATCCTGATGCGGCCACCTTCGTCGGCGTCGGCACCCCGGTCGACGAGACCAAGGTGGTGTGCCTGATCGAGGCGATGAAGGTTTTCAACGAGATCAAGCCCGACGCCGGCATCAAAGGCACCATCAAGAAGGTGTGCGTGAGCGATGGCCAGGCCGTCGAGTATGGTACCGTGCTGTTCCTGGTCGGGTGAGGCGCTGGGCTGACGGCTGACAGCTGACGGCGGACGGCGCGCGACCCGAGGGGTCCTGCCGATGCCGGTTGCTTCTCTCCGCCAGCCGCCAGCCGCCAGCCGCCAGCCTTCCAAGTCCCGCCAGCCCCACCCGAGTCCCCATGTTCAAGCGCATCCTGATCGCCAATCGCGGTGAAATCGCGATGAGAATCATCCGCACCTGCCGGCGCATCGGCGTCGAGACGGTGGTCGTGCACTCCACCGCCGACAAGGAGAGCCTGGCGGTGCGCATGGCCGACGCGGCGATCTGCATCGGGCCCGGCCCGGCCAAGCAGAGCTACCTGAACATCAACAACATCATCGCCGCGGCCGAGCTCGCCGACGTCGACGCCATCCATCCCGGCTACGGCTTCCTCTCCGAGAACAGCCACTTCGCCCAGGTGGTGCGCGACTGCAAGATCGAGTTCATCGGCCCGACCAGCCAGTCGATGGACGCGCTCGGCAACAAGGCCAAGGCCAAGGCCCTGGCCATCGAGGCCGGCGTGCCGACCGTGCCCGGCTCGCCCGGCCCGGTGAAGTCGGCCGAAGAAGCCATCGCCGTCGCGCACAAGATCGGCTACCCGGTGATGATCAAGGCGACCGCCGGCGGCGGCGGGCGCGGCATGCGCGTGGCGCACAACGACGCCAGCCTGGTCTCGGGGCTGCTCCAGGCGCAGCGCGAGGCCGAGGCCGCCTTCGGCAACGGCGAGTGCATCATCGAGGCGCTGATCAAGCGCGCGCGCCACATCGAGATCCAGATCATCGGCGACATGCACGGCAACGTGGTCTCGCTCGGCGAGCGCGACTGTTCGACCCAGCGCCGCCACCAGAAGCTGGTCGAGGAGTCGCCCAGCCCGGTGATCACCCCCGCGACCCGCGCCAGCATGAGCGCCGACGCGGTCAAGCTCGCGAAGGCCGCCGGCTACTTCAACGCCGGCACCGTCGAGTTCATCTATGACCTCGACCGCAAGGCCTACTACTTCCTCGAGATGAACACCCGCATCCAGGTCGAACACCCGGTCACCGAGATGGTCACCGGCTACGACCTGATCAAGCACCAGATCCACGTCGCCGCCGGCGAACCCCTCCATTTCAAGCAGGAGGACGTGAAGTTCCAGGGCCACGCCATCGAAGTGCGCATCAACGCCGAAGACTTCGAGAAGGGCTTCGCGCCCTGTCCCGGCAAGATCAGCATGTACGTCTCGCCCTCGGGCAAGGGCGTGCGCGTCGACAGCCACTGCTACGCCGGCTACACCATCCCGCCGAACTACGACTCGATGATCGCCAAGCTGATCGTGCACGGCGAGAACCGCACCGAGGCGCTGCGCTTCCTCGACCAGGCGCTGTCCGAGTACATCATCGAAGGCATCAAGACCACCATCCCCTTCCACCAGCGCCTGATCCGCGACGTGCGCTTCGTGAACAACGAGGTCACGACGAAGTGGGTGGATGAAGTGTTCATGCGGGAGTGAGGGGCGGCTGGCGCGGTCACCGCCGGCTGCTACTGTTGCGCCATGGACCCCGGTCGGGCTCGCCAATTCGCCATCTGGAACCGCATGGGACCCGCGGAGCGCTGGAGCCTGGTCGAGAACGCGATCGCCTTCGCCCTGGCTTCCCGGGAACAGCGCCTGCGCGAGCAGCATCCGCGAGCGGATGAGACTCAGCTGCGGCGCCTGCGCCGCGAAGAAGCGTTGCGGACGTGCGCCGAAGAGCGCGCGGGGCGTTCGGCGACAGGCTGAGGATGCCGTTCCCCGAGCCGGCCCTGCTCGAGTTCTTCCAGCGCATCGATGCGGTCGATCTGCCGTGCTTCATCGGGGGTTCGGTGGCGACGACCTTCTTCGGCGAACCGCGCCTGACGCTGGACATCGATCTGGTCGTGGCGGCCGGCGAGGCGGATGCTGAGCGGCTGATGTCGGCCTTTCCCGAAGAGCGCTACTACCGTCCCCCGCTCGAAACCGTCCGGCGCGAGCTGCAGCGCGGCGCTGCGGGTGGATTCAACGTGATCGATGAGCGCACCGGGCTCAAGGCCGACATCTACCCTTCTGGCGACGACCCACTGAACGCGTATGGGTTCGCGCACGCGCTGGCGCGTGACGCGGGAACGGCGCGGGTGCTGGTCGCCTCGCCCACCTACAGCGTCGCCCGCAAACTGCGCTGGTTCGCGATGAGCGGGCAGGACAAGCACCTGCGTGACATCCGCGGCCTCCTGGCCAGCGTGCCCGAGCGCATCGACCATGCCGTGGTCGAAGAATGGGCTGCGGACGCAGGCGTCCTCGAAGCGTGGCGCGCATGCTTGCGCCGCATCGGCGAGGAATGACCCCGGGGCGGCGCTCCCGAGTACGCTTCCCTGCACCGCGCTTTCATCTCGCCTCCCGGGCCTCCCTTGCTCCCTGCTCCCTGCTCCCTGCTC
>JACDGQ010000394.1 GCA_013821615.1 Planctomycetota bacterium | reverse complement strand
GGTCTGCGCCGCGCGCCGCGCCTGGCGCTGTGCGGGTTCAATCCGCACGCCGGCGAGGACGGCCTGTTCGGCAGCGAGGAGGCGCGCATCGTCGCCCCCGCCGCCGCCGCGCTGCGCGCCGCCGGGTGCGACGTCACCGGACCGCTGCCGCCGGATACCGCCTTCACGCCCGCGAACCGCCGGCGCTACGACGGCTACATCTGCCTCTATCACGACCAGGGCCTGATCCCGTTCAAGGCGCTGGCCTTCGACGAGGGCGTCAACGTCACTCTCGGCCTGCCGATCGTGCGCACCTCGGTCGACCACGGCACCGCCTTCGACATCGCCTGGCAAGGGGTCGCGACGCACCGCAGCCTGGTCGAGGCGATCCGCTTGGCGGCACGGCTGGTGTGAGCGGGATGGGTGCGGGGTGCACTCTCCAGCGTGCGGAGCGCGGAGTGCGGAGTGCGGAGTGCGCGGTGCGCGGCGCGGAGTGGCCGTGATGCGGAACTGGTGAGTCGTTACCGGTTTTCACTCCGCACGATACAGGGCTGGCGCGGAGGACCTGAGCGCGGCGCGTCAGGCCTGGCTTCCGGTTCGCCCGCAGCATGCAGTACCTGGAGGAGGCGGGCGGAGGCGGAAACCACGCTCGTCGCCCATTGAGAGGGAAGGCGGATCGCCATGGCCACGGACGGCCCGCGGCGCGATCCGTCTTCCCTCATTTTGGTGCATGGGCGCAAGCAGGGGGCGTAGTCCATCTCCATCGCGAAGGACTGCTGCCCATTCCGCTGCGCCGTGCGCGTGCGTTCAGACTATGAGGAAGCGACAGCCGTAGCCGAAAACGCTCAGCCGCCGCCTTGGCTACTCAGCAGGGCCAGCGATTCGCTGCTGATTTCGGCCGAATCACCGCTCGCCGGCAGGGCGGAGAGCAATTGCTCGATCATCGCCTGCTCGACGGCCATGACCCGTCGCTCCACCGCGACGGTGGCCGCGAGGGGGACGCTGCCGACGGCGTCTACGGCCACGACTCAGCCCCCCGAGGTGCCATCGGCGCTGGGGGTCTGCTTGGCCTGCTGGTCCTGGGCCAAGCGGCGCAGCGCCTCCTGGCTGAACGACGCGCTGTCGGCGCGGGTGCGCTGCACCGTGGCGGTGTCGGGGCCATCGTTGTCCGTCTTCACCGGCGGGCGGGCCTGCGCCGCCGGCGGAGCCTGGACGGGAGCGGGCGCGGTAGATCCGGAAACTGGGTATGCGGCGAGAGCATCCATGACCGTTCTCCAATTTGAATATACCCCGGGCAAACCGGGCTGGCAATTCATTCCGCGCAGGGTGGTACGGGGCGTGGGACCCTGGATCCTCGAGTCGAGGTGGGTGCAGGGCTGGCTTGAAAAACAGGCAACCGGGATGGCGCTGAGCGCCATCCCGGTTGCGGAAACATCGTAAAATCAAGCCGGAGAGCCTGTTCAGGCGATCGCGGACTTGATCTCCTCGGCGCTGATCTTGGTGAAGGGCTTCTCGAGCAGGTCGGAGAGCCAGCTCTGGATCTCGGACGCGTAGCCGACGCCTTCCGGGGTCGCCTTGATCTTGGCGATCACCTTGGCGTCGCGGCGGGTGCGGGCCTTGACCTTGCCCGGCTTCTTGAAAGCACGGGTGGCGATCTTGGTGTCGCGCAGGTTGTCGAGTCGGATGCGGCGGTGCCGGTGCATGCCTCTGGCCATGAGATTCTCCACTTCGAAAGGGGCTGGAAGCATGTAAAACGAGGCTTCGGTTGCAAGGGGCAATTTGGACGTGGCTCCCGAATTCTGGAGGGTGCGACAGCCGGATCGAACAGGAGGCGCGGAGACGCGGAGGACGGAGGAGGGGAGCATCGAGATGTGCACTCGACCGTCTCGGCCCAATTGCGAGTCTCCTCCTTCTTCCCTCCGCGTCTCCGCGCCTCCTGTTCTATCCTCCCATGCACGACCGCGTTCAGTCCTCCGACCCGGTCAATTGCGCCGCGATCTCCTCGCTGAAATCCGCGTTATGGAAGACGTTCTGGACGTCCTCGTGGTCGTCGAGGCTGTCGATCAGCTCCTGGACGGCCTTGGCGGTGTCGAGCGCGGCGACCTCGACGAGGTTGTCGGGGAACTTGGTGATGTCGGACGAGGCGATCGTCAGCTTGGCCGCAGCCAGGGCCTTGAGGACGGCGTCGAACTGGGTGGGCGCGGCGGTGATGCTGATCTGCGTGCCGCTCTCGCCCTCGACCGGACTGATGTCCTCAGCGTCGGCGTTGCCGGCCATCAGCGCCTCCATGACCGCGTCCTCGCTGGGATTGTCGACCAGGAACACCGCCTTGTCCTTGAACTGCCACGACACGCAGCCGGGCACCCCGACCGAGCCGCCGCCGCGTTCGAACAGCTTCTTGATCTCGGGCGCGGTGCGCGTGCGGTTGTCGGTGAGGGTGGCGACCACCACCGCGACGCCGCCCTGGGCGTAGCCCTCGTACGCGACCTCGGACATGGTCTTGCCGTCGCCGGCCAGGCCCGCGGCCTTCTTGATGGCGCGCTCGATGGCCTCCATGTTCATCTTCGACCAGCGCGCCTTCTCGACGGCCAGGCGCAGGCGCGGGTTCTCATTGAGATGGGGACCGCCGAGCTGCACCGCGACGGTGATCAGCTTGCCCATGCGCGAGATGACCTTGCCCTTCTTCTTGTCGTTCGCGGCCTTCTTGTGCTTGATGTTGTCCCAGTGGGAATGCTTCGCCATCTGCTGTTCCTTCGCGTGGCCATGCCGTCAGCCTGCCGCGTGGGCGCAGGCGGGATCGCGCGCCGCGCACCAGGCGCGCGGCGCGGTGGCGCTATTTCTTCTTCGCGGCCTTGACCGGCTTGTCCATGCCCAGCGGATCGGGCTTGCTCCAGCCGAAGGCGATGATCTGCGGCTCGTCCTCGTCCTTGCTGTAGACGTGGACGTGCTCGCGCAGGCCGCGCGACAGGCGCAGGATCTGCTCGACGTCGAGGGCCTCCTCGACCTTCTTGATGCCCTGCACGGTGGTCAGGGGCTTGGGCACGCCGCCGAGGAACTTGAGCAGCTTGAACTGGTCCTCGTCGCAGGGGAAGAGCCGCACCTCGAGCACCAGCAGCAGCGCGCGCTCGACCATGTCCTTGCGGATGTTGGTGGTCTCGGGCAGGGCGCGCAGGGTCTCGATGCCTTCGGCGGTGAGCAGGTCGTTGATCTCCATGCGCCTAAAGGCGGTGTAGAGGTCGGCGAGGAGGTGCTTGATGTCTTCGGCCTTCTCGCGCACCAGGTAGTACTTGCCGCCGAGGATGTCCTCGATCTCGCGCACCGAGGCGACGCGCATGTCGTTCCAGTCGACGTACTCGTCGCGCAGGCGCTTGAGCGCGTCGCGCGCCGATTTCTCCTGGGCGCCGAGTTCGAGGATCTGGTAGAGCAGGGCCTCGATGAAGTCGGTGAATTTCTGGGACTTGCGGCGGCCGTAGCGCTCCTCCAGGGCCTCGCAGACCTTGAGCAGATCCGCGATCAGTGCGGCGTGGGGGTTGGCGACGGTTTTGGCCATGATGCGATGCTCCGGACGCCGGCCGCGGGGGCGGTAAGGCGACGGGGTGAGCGGAAAGGGGTCAGCACCCTACGCGGTGCTCCGAAGTGGTCAACCTGCCGGCCGGCGCGGCCTTCCCATGAGCTGGATCCTGGTGCATAGTCTCTTTCCAGGCCGCGGCTTGGCGACGTCCGCCCTGCCCGCCTCCCAGCCGGTTGCCCGCCCATGCCCACCCGCGATCCCGAGCCCGCACCCTCGTCCCGGCCGCCCGGGCCCGATGAGACCATGCTCACGCGCGTGAATCCTCCCAACGCGGCGGCGCCCGCCAGGCCCGTCGCACCGCCCGTCGACCTCGATCAGACCAGTCTGACCATGATGCCGGTGGCCCGTCCCGCCGCGCCACCAGCGGCCCCGGCCTTCGATCCCAACCAGACCAGCATGACCATCGTCCCGGCGGCCCGGCCGGTGGTGCCGCCGCCGGCCAAGCCGGCGGCGAACGTGCAGACCACCGT
>JACDGQ010000393.1 GCA_013821615.1 Planctomycetota bacterium | reverse complement strand
GGCGTGGCCATGCCACGCCCGCAGGGATGTTCTGAAGCGTTCAGTGCACCGTCAGGCGCGGCCGGAAGCGGATGGTCAGCGCCGGTTTGTTGTTCGCGAAGAGTTCCAGCGCGCGCTTGCGCGCCAGGATCTCGTTGATGACGAAGGGCGCGCCGCCCGCCGGGTCGGCCACGGTCTGCGGCCCTTCGGTGAGGAACTTCGACAGCAGGACCGGCTGGCCCACCGCGGCCGGCTTGATGTGGGTGAAGACGGTCTCGGCGTTCTTTCCGTGACAGCCGTTGCAGGTCTGCAGCGAGAACTGGTGGCGGGCCTCGCGGTCGACGACATTGGTGAACAGCCAGGAGTCGGGCGTGCCGAGGCTGGGGAAGCCGCCGTTCACCGCCGAAGCCCCGAGCAGCGGCTGGTCGGTGGCCGGCAACCGGTCGGGCACGGTGTGCTGGTTGGCCTTCACCGCCGCGGCGTTGGCGTTGATCCAGTCGCCCAGCGCGAGATTGCCCGGCGAGCCTGGGGTGATGTAGGTCTGGCGGTCGGGATTCTGCTTCACCGTCACCTCCTCGAGCATGCCGCCCTCGTCGTATTCGCTGTCGCTCAGGCGGAATTCGCGCAGTTCCCAGGGCTTGATCGGGTTGCTGAAGAGGCCGATGGCGATCTCGTCGGTGCGCAGCTGGTTGAGGGCGCTGCCATTGGGCTTGGACGGCTCGGCGTCGTGCCCGGCGAAGACCTCGGTGATGCGCTCAAGCCGGCGGTTGAACTCGGGCGTGCCGGGCACGAAGTCGTTGAGCTTCAGCCAGCGCCTGGCCCAGTGGTGGCGCGCCGATGCGGTGTGGCGCGGGATGCCGTACTCGAGGATGACGGTGAACTGCAGGGCCTGGGTGTTGTCCGCGGGATTGACCACGGCGAAGACGAAGCGGCCTTCGCCGCTGCTGCCGTTGCCATAGACCAGGTTGCCGGCCAGATCGATGCGGTTGGTGATGGCGAGCAGGCGCAGGGGCGCGCGGTCGATGTCCAGGCGGCCGTCGGGCAGCTTGGGCCAGCTGTCGACGATGATCTGCATCTGCGGGCGGGCCGGCGCCGCGAAGCTATTGACGGTCTGGTCGACCTGCCAGCTGTCCAGCCAATGGCGCACGAAGGCCGCGGGGTCGATGCCGGTCTTGGGCTGGTTGACCATCTCGCGGATGAGGTGGCCGAAGGTCCACTTGCCGTCGGGGTTGAGGCGGCCGGCGCCGGGATCCGAGGTGCGCAGCGGATCGGCGATCACGCCCGGATCGGTGATGATCAGGGTGCGGTCGACCTTGATGAAGGCGAGTTCGGCCTCGCTCTTCTCGGGCAGGTGCCAGGTGTAGCGCGGGCGCGCCATCTTGCGGGCGCCGGCGGCCCCCGGCGCATCCTCGTCCTGATCGTCGTCGGTGAGGTCGACCGCGGCGGTGAAGATGCCATCGCCAGCGCGGTCATCGCCTTCAAGGCCGTCGTCGTGCAGCAGCAGGTCGTGGCCATCGATCTTGAGCCGGAAGGCCTGCCCCTGCGGCCGCTTGACGAAGGTGACGATGACCTTGTCGCTGCCAGGCGTGGCGCCGGGGATGGCGATGATGTCCTTGATCTGCGGCGGATTGAAGCGGGGATCATTCTGCTTCACTACCTGGGGGGCGTTGCCCGGGCGGAAGAGCACGTCGTCGCCGGCGGCCAGCGCGCCGGCCGCCGCCGCGCCGGCATCGCCGTCGAGCTTGGCGGGCAGCGGATGCTGCGCATCCTCGGCCAGCGCCTGCGCAGTGAGGGCCATGGTAAATAGCACACATGAAAGAATGCGGGCGCGCAGGGCCATGGGATTTCCTCGAGGAACTTCCGGTGGGTGGAAAGGAGATCCGCCGATGATATCGGCAGAGAATTCCACCGCAAGCATGGCAATCGCTCAGTGTGGAGTGATTGTGCCCGCGCGCTGCACGACTACGCCGTCGCCTGGCGCGCTCACCTGCAACTCGCCGTGGCGCTCATTCGTACTGCACGGCATCCAGATAGAACACCACCGGCTTGTCCGTGCCGCCTAACGTCCAATAGAAGCCGCTCTTGATGCGCGCCAGATCGCGGTCGCCGAGTTCGATGGCGTACTGCTTCCACTCCGTGGTCAGGGTCACCGCCAGGTCCTTCTTCGTGGTGTCGTAGAAGCGCGTGGTGGTGTCGATCATGCCCACGCCAAGCTTGACCTGCTCGCCGCCATCATGGCCGCGCGCCCAGAACGTCAGCCTGGTCGCGCCCGTCAGGTCGAAGCCGCCCGGCAGCTTGCCCCAGTCGTTGGCCGGGTGCTGCCACACCGTGCCGCCCCAGCCGCCGGCCTTCGCGAAGGACACCTTGAGACAGGTGCCGCCCGTGGCGCGCGGCTGTTCGCTGCACGCGGGGTCCATGGTGATCGCGTCGTGATCGCCCATGTAACCGGACGGCGCCCAGTGCGGGCTCTCGCCCTTGGCGTAGACCACCGCCGGCAGCCCGAGTTTGCGCGCGCGCGGCGGCTGCACCGGGCCGTCGACGCGCAGCGTGGCGTTGGCCAGGGCGGCGCCGCCGTGGTCGTCGCGGACCAGCACGGTGATGCGGTAGATGCCACCGCTCTCGGGCATGCGCAGCAGCGCGCCCGTGAGGTCGCCGCGCAGCACTGCCTCGGGAATCGGGATGGGCTCCGGCGCCGCCTCGCCGGCGGTGTCGTATTCGGGCTGCTCCTGCACCACGGTCCAGCGCGCGGTCAGCGGATCCTTTTCGGGATCAACGACCGCGAGCGTCGCCTCGACCAGCGTGCCCGGCTTGACCAGCTGCGGGCCGGCCAGGGTGAGTGGCTGGATCTGCGGGCAACGGTTCGCCACCGTGGCGCCGGTCCACACCGCGCCGAGCTGGTCGGCGGCCTCCAGGCGGGCGCCCTCTGCTGTCAGCATGCCGAACCAGGTGGCGGTCGCCTCGACCTTGGCACCCCAGGTGAAGGCGAGCGCGCCCAGGCACAGCTCATGGTCCTTGCGCAGACTCTCCCAGGTGGCGCGGTAGAGCGCGCCCTTGGCGGTGCTGGTCGGCTCGTCCACGGCGCCTATGGCATTGCGCGGGATCTCCCAGGTGCCGGGTGGGCCGTACTCGGTGACCAGGTAGGGCTTGGTGCCGCCGGCCTTGCGATAGCGCTCGGGCAGCGACGGCGCGCCGCCATAGCTGTTGATGCCGACGATGTCGATGTCCTGGCACAGGCGGTGGATCAGTGGCACGCGCTGGCCGCCGATCTCGGCCACGGTGGTCATGGTGGGATGGCCGGGGTCGACCGCGTGGACCATCTTCGCGACGTCTTCGATGCCGCGCCAGATCGCCTGGTTGTCGCCGTCCTTGTAGCCCTCCATCTCATTGCCCAGGCCCCAGGCGAGCAGCGCCGGGTGGTCTTTGAACGCGAGCACCGCGGCCTTGGCCTCGGCGAGCTGCTTGGCGACCTGCGCCTGGTCCGACCAGTTGAAGCCGTGGCGCTCGTGGCCCAGCCAGATGCCGACCACCACCGCCAGGCCACGCCGCTGCGCCTCGTCGAGGTAGGCGCGGGTGTCCGTGCCGATGCCCCAGGTGCGCTCGGTGTTGCCGCCGATCCTTGCCAGCAGCTCAAGCGCGGTGCCGCCGCCCGCGCCCCGCACCAGCCACGGCTTGCCGTCGCGCAGAAGTTGCCAATCACTGCCGCTCTTGGTGAGGGCGACGGGGACGGGCGGGTCGGCGGCGGTGAGCGAATTCATCACCATCACGAGGCACGAGGCACGCACCACGAGGCGCGAGAAGCAGGAGATGAGCAGCTGGTTGCGAGCGGTGGTCATGGACGTCCTCGGGCGGGGAGCGGCGGGCGCAGGGTCGACACCATAACGCCTTCGGGAAGGGGTGCTGTGACCCGTCGCGGTGGCATTCCGCGGGCAATCCGTGCCGGGCTCGTGGACGGAATGTACCATCGGTTCGCCGACGGCGCCTCATGGGCGCCGGCCCGTCTCCCGGGATCGCGAGTTGCACTCGGCTCGCGAGCCGAGTGCAAC
>JACDGQ010000392.1 GCA_013821615.1 Planctomycetota bacterium | reverse complement strand
AACCTGCTCTGCTTCAATAAGCAGCGCAGGTCAACGCTGGCCGCACTCGCCGCCAGCGGCGCCCAGGTGGCGGTGCTGATCGAGGTCCTGCCCAGCGACGAGGCCACGCTGCGCGGCGATCCCCGCTGGCCGCACCAGTCCTGGCACCACGACCCGGACTGGAACGGCTCCGCGATCCTCAGCACCCATCCGCTCGACCAGGTCGCGGTGGTGGACCCACGCCACGCCGCGCTCGTCACCGCGACCCTCACCATCGCCGGCCGCCCCCTGCTGCTGATCGCCGTCCACCCCTTCGCGCCGGAAAGCAGCGCGCACACGCGCGAGCGCAACGCCCAGTGCGCGCGCCTGGCTCGAATGGTCGCCAGCGACCCCCGGCCGGTCGTGGTCGCCGGAGACTTCAACCTCACCGTCGGCAATCCCGCTTGGCACGACCTGCGTCGCGACGCTGGCCTGCTGCGCTGCCGCGGCGCAGCGCCTGCGACCTATCCGGCCTGGCTCGGCAGCCTCGGCATCGCCATCGACCACGTGCTGGTGCGCGGACTCGCGCTGCGCTCGCTCGCGGCGGTCCATCTGCCGGGCAGCGATCATCGTGGAGTGCTGGCGGAGGTCGTCGTGCCGGCGGAGCGAAACCCAGGCCTGGGCTTGGAACCATCGTAGGTGCCAGACTCGCGAAAACTTCGAGGCCGCGGTCGACCCGCGCAAGAGCGCACCCACCAGGAGTCGAACCTGGGACCTAGTGCTTAGAAGGCACTTGCTCTATCCAGCTGAGCTATGGGTGCAGATGTGCGCGTGCGCCGGCATGCTGGCGTCACTCGACGCCAGGAAAAGCGCCGAGTGACCGGTCCCCGACCGCCCGCAGGGCGATCGGGACGGTCACGACACGGGGAATGCGTCCCACAGCGACCCCAAGGCATCCACGCACGATCCGGCAGTCCGACTTCCGGACCCCCGGACTTCCGGACCTTCCTACAGGATATTCGCCGCGATCCCCGACAGCTCGCTGCGCTCCGACTTGGTCAGCGTCATGTGGCCCGCCAGCTCCTGGCCACGCATACGCTCGACCACGTAGGTGAGGCCGTTCGAGCTCGCGTCCAGGTAGGGGTTGTCGATCTGGTGCGGGTCGCCGGTGAGCACGATCTTGGTGTCGTGGCCAGCGCGGCTGATGATGGTCTTGATCTCGTGCGGGGTCAGGTTCTGCGCCTCGTCGACGATCACGTACTGCTTGCTGATCGAGCGGCCACGGATGTAGGTCAGGGCCTCGAGGGTGATCGACTCCTCCTCGATGAGGCGCTTGATGACCTCGTCGGGGTCGCGCTCCTCGCTGGCGAGCAGGAAGTGCAGGTTGTCGAAGATCGGGCCCATCCAGTGCGAGAGCTTGTCGTCCTTCGAACCGGGCAGGTAGCCGATGTCCTGGCCGAGCGGCATGATCGGGCGGCTGACCAGCAGCTTCTTGAAGCGTTCGTCGTGGATGACCTTGGCCAGTCCGCAGGCCAGGGCGAGCAGGGTCTTGCCGGTGCCGGCCTGGCCGACCAGGGTGACCAGCTTGATGCGGTCGTCGAGCAGCAGCTCGAACGCCATGCGCTGCTCGTGGCTGCGCGGCGCGACGCCGAAGAGCATGGGCGGATCGTCGTCGATGCGCCGCAGCAGGCCCTTGGCGTCGCAGGCGAAGAGCAGGTGCTGCTCCTCGTCCTGGTCGTCGACGGCGACCACGAACTGGTTGGTGACCAGTTCGCCGGCCAGCTCGACGGCGACCTCCTCGGGCTTGGCCACATCGCGGTCGGAGAGCTCGCGCAGGCGCGAGCTCGGCACGGTGATCTGGCGCCAGCCGGTGTAGAGCTCGTCGACGTTGACCTTCTGGTTCTCGAAGTCTTCGCTGGGGATGCCCAGGGCGTCGGCCTTGACGCGCGCGTTGATGTCCTTCGAGATGAAGTAGACGTTGCGGCCCTCGCGCTTGAAGCGCTGCGCGCAGCCCAGGATGCGGTTGTCGTTGACCCCGGGCAGCATGCCCGCGATCTCGTCGTATCCCAGCGCGACCTGCACCGAACCGCCCTGCGGCGTCGGCACCCCATCGCGCAGCGAACCCTTGCTGCGCAGGCGGTCGAGCGCGCGTGCGACCTCGCGGGAGTTCTGGCCGAGCTCGTTGTTCGCGGTCTTGAACTTGTCGAGCTCTTCGAGCACCATCATGGGGATGACCACGTGGTTGTCGGCGAACGCGAAGAGCGACTGCGGGTTGTGCAGGAGGACGTTGGTGTCGATGATGAAGGTCTTGGCAGTCGCGGGATCGATCATTGTTCCGGGGTTCAGGGGTAGGTGGGTTTGGGCGGGGATTTGAGCTTCGCGTCGGCGAGCGCGGTGATCAGCAGGTGGGTGCGCGGGCCGAGTTCGATCTTCTGCGTGGCGATGGCGTTGCCGGCGCGGTCGGTGACCGTCAGCGACGTGTCCTTCCACACCACGCGGTACTCGGTGTAGGCGCTCACCAGGTCGAGATCGATCCAGGTGCCGCTGGTGCGGTCGCTGGCTTGGCCGAGCTGGATGCGCAGCTTGCCGCTGCCCTTGGCCTCGAAGCCGGCGCCGATCATGCCTTCGCGGATCGGCATGCCGATGCCGCTCGGGCTGTCGGGCGCGCCGCTGGGCAGCACCACGGTGTTCTCCTCGAGGGTGGCCTTGCCGAACGGCACCAGATTGAGCGCGGCGAAGGCGTCCGCCTTGCCCGGGCCGGCACCGGCTGGGGCGACGCTGCCGGCGACCGCCACGTAGCCGCGGCTGACGGTGATCTCGTCGAACTGCACCATGGCCCCGGCATTGGTGCCGAAGTGCAGCACCGGCAGCAGGTCGGTGGCGCGCACCTCGGCGGTCTCGCGGCCGTTGTTGAGGTCGACGCCGATGGTGCCGTTGTCGCGCGCGTCGATGCGCAGGAAATTCGAGACCTTGGGCGTGAAGGGGAAGGCCTTGGCCTTGCGGCTCTCGGTCCTGGTCTTGACCTCGTAGGTATTGGCCGAGAAGTCGAGGATGACCTGCACGCTGCGGAAGTTCACCACCATGCCGCCGCGGTTGGCGGCGATCTGGTAGACGATCGACACCGCCTTGGCCGAGGCCATGTCGCGGCGCTCCAGCCAGGCGTTGTCGCCGAGGTTGCCGAGCAGGCCCTTGGAGACCTGCCAGTTGCTGGAGCGTTCCGGGAAGCCCTTGGCGAGGTCGTCGGGCATGTCGAAGGTGACGTTGTCCTTGCTGCTCGCCACCGCGGGCTCGCCCGCGCGGACGGGGCCGAGGTTCTTGAGCGCGGTCTCGAGGCGCGCCATGGGCTCGACCGCCTGCGGGAACTGGGCCTTGTCGACCTTGCGCAGCGCGTCGAACGCGTCCTGCACGCCCTTGGCGTTGCCGAGCTTCAGCGCCTCGTTGCCCTTGGCGACGCTATCGTTCACGTCGCGCTGGCGCTCGAGCGAGATCAGGATCTCGAGCTCGCCGCCGACCTCCGGCGCGAGCACGCCCTTGGCCTTGCGCAGCTGCACGCCCGCCAGGTCGGGATCGCCGGCGGCGAGCAGCATGATGGTGGCGAGCGCGTGGTCGTCGCCCTTGGCCGCCGGCACCGCCGCGGCGGCGCGGAAGAGCTCGGCGACATCTTTGATCGCGACCTGCGGCCAGGTCAGCTCGGTGCGGCTGTCGTTGGGCGAGGTGATGGTCAGGCCCGCCGCGGTCGCCCCGGTCACGTCCCAGAGCTCGGCGGTGGTGGGGTGGCGGACGCGCAGCTTGGCCGGCGGATGCTCGCTGATGATGCGCGCGAGCACGTCGCCGCGGCTGTTCCACAGCACCACCTTGTGCTTGATCGCGGCGCTCTCGGGCGCGCCGTCGGGCAGGGTGGTGAGCTGCTGCTGGACGAGGTTCTGGTTGTTGACCAGCAGCGCCGCGGTGACCTGGCTGTCGATCTGCACGATGCGCTGGAGGTCTGGCTTGACAGGCTCGGGGATCCCTGGCGCAACGGCCGGTACCGCGGCGGGCGACGGCACGGCGGCCACGGCGGGATCC
>JACDGQ010000391.1 GCA_013821615.1 Planctomycetota bacterium | reverse complement strand
GGCCAAGGCCGACGCGCCCCCGCCCGCCGCGCCCAAGGCGCCCGAACCCGAGCCGCTGCCCGCACCGTCAGCCCCGGCGTTGTCGCCGATCCAGACCGCGCCGCCCACCTTCACCATCAAGCAGGAGGCCTCGGCCAAGGACCTCATCGAGCACTACACCAAGGGCGCCGCGGTGCCGGTGGCGGGCTATGACATGTCCAGCTTCGGCGGCGAGGAGGTCAGCCGCCAGCGCCGCGACCTGATCGGCAAGCCGCTGCCGCAGACGCGCTTCCTGTCCTCGACCGGCACCGTCCTCGAACTCCAGGATTACATCGGCAAGAAGCCGGTCCTGATCGTCATCCTGCGCGGCTTTGCCGGCCAGGTGTGCCTGTACTGCGCGACCCAGACCGCCGCGCTGAGCAACAGCATCCAGAAATTCCGCGATCTCGGCACCGAGGTCATCGTCATCTATCCGGGTCCGGTCGAGGCCATCCCGGCCTTCATCGACGCGGTGCAGAGCCTGCGCAAGGATCCGCCGCCCATGCCGCTGGGACTGGACGTCAGCCTGGCCCTGGTGCGCGCTCTGGGCGTCGAGGACAACCTCTCCAAGCCGACCTCGGTGATCATCGACAAGCAGGGGCTGGTGCGTTACGCCTACGTCGGGCTGAGCATCGCCGACCGCCCCGCGGTCAATGACTTGTTGCAAGAGATCGGTCGGTACGTGAAGTAGCACCATGGGCGACGACCCCGCCACAAAACCGGAGCGGACGCATCACACCACCGTCGAGGGGGTGGCCGGGCTTCCGCCGCCCACGCCCGCCGCTGCGAAGCCGGCCACGCCCAAGCCGACCATCCCGGACGTCGACATCGAGGCCGAGATCGGCCGCGGCGGCATGGGTGTGGTGTTCCGCGGTCGCCAACCCTACATCGACCGCCAGGTCGCGGTCAAGCTGCTGCTGCTCGACAACGGCAACGGCGGCACCGAATACGTGCGCCGCTTCCAGCGCGAAGCCAAGATCCTCGCCGCGCTCGCGCATCCGCACATCGTCGCCTGTTATTCCGCCGGCATCACCGGGGAGGGCCAGCCCTACCTGATCATGGAGTACATCGACGGGCCGACCCTGCGCGACTGGATCGAGGCTCACGGACCGCTCGACCAGCAGCACGCCCTGCAGGTGGTGCACGACCTCGCCCTGGCCCTCGGCCACGCCAACGGCTTGGGCATCATCCACCGCGACGTGAAGCCGGAGAACGTGCTGCTGACGCGTCGCGAACAGGTGGCCGCCGACGATCCCTTTCCGTTCATCGCCAAACTCGTCGACCTGGGTCTGGCGCGTCCCGCCAAGCAGCACGCCGACATGAGCTTGACCCTCGCCGGCGTCGTCATGGGCACGCCCGCGACCATGGCCCCGGAGCAATTCGACGATCCCGACAACGTCGATTTCCGCACCGATATCTACGGCCTCGGCTGCGTGCTCTTCCACGCCCTCACCGGCAAGTCCGCCTTCGGCGGCAAGACCCTGGCGCAGATCGTCACTCACAAGGTCTCGGGTGACATCCCCAAGGCCTCCATCCACGGCACCAAGCTCAGCCGCGGCGTGAACGAGCTGATCGCGCGCATGCTCGCCCGCGACCGCGAGAGCCGTCCCGACAGCTACCGCACGCTGGTCGCAGAGATCGACGATCTGCTCGCCGGGCGTGAGCCTGGGCAGGGCGGTGGCCTGAAAGTGGCGCTGCTCTTCGCCCTGGGCGTGATCGTGGCCGGCGCGGTCGTCGGACTGCTGCTCAAGGGCCGCGGCAAGCCGGCGGAAGCGCCGGTGGTCGCGCCCATCGCCGTCCTGCCGATCGCCAAGCCAGTGGAAACCGCGCCAGCGCCGCTGCCACCGCCCGTCGCCGCGCCACCCGTTGCGACTGGGACCACACCGGTGGTCACCGCATTGATCCCCGCGCCGGTGCCGGCACCGGTTCCCGCTCCGACGCCCGCTCCCGCTCCCGCCACTGCGCCTGCACCCGCCGCCGGGCCGCTGGAATTCGCCGCCGCGACGCCACTCACCCATCCCGATTTCAAAAGCACTCTAGACGACTGGACCAAGGAAGGCGATGCGGTGTGGGTGCCGTCCGAGGACAACGCCAACGCCATCAGCGGCCAGCGCGGCCGTATCAGCCGGCCGCTGCCGGCGCCGCCCTGGCAGATCGAGGGCACCTTCCGCCTGACCACCGGCGGCGGCGATGCCACGCTGATGAGCATGCTCGGTCTCGAACTCGCCGACGGCTCGACCTGGGTGGTGGCGATCAAGAACCTCGGCGAGACCTTCCTGGTCACCACCGAAGAGCTCGCCGACGGCAAGACCATCAGCCTGATCGACCGCCGCGCCTTCCCGGCCAAGGACGTGCTGTTGACCCTGACCGCGAGTGACGACGCCGTGGTCATCCAGGTGAACAAGGGCAAGTTCTCGACCCTCAAGCTGCCGGCCGCGCCCAAGCGCCTGTTCTTGAGCGTCGACGGCAAGACCCCGGTGTCGGTCAGCGACCTTGGGCTGAGCCTGCCCAAGGGCGCGACTCCGGTGCCCGCCGCGCCTTAAGCCCCGCAGCGGCCGCGGCCGCGTGTAGAACCTTGGCTGCCCGCGTAAAACGCTTTTGTTGGTGGAGTTGCGTCGAGCCGACGGGGCACCCATGGAGATGCGACTCAAGTTCCCGCGCGCGCTGCCGTAGCTGGGGCGTGCGGAAACTCCCATGATCATCTCCGGTTCGAGCCTGTCCCTCGCCAATCAGCGCCGGCTTTCCGCCGCCGCTGAAAGCGGTCAGTTCGGCAAGCTGATGACCGGAGCATTGCCGGCGGCGACGGTCCCGGCGGAGGCGAGCGCGCCGACCTCCGCACCCGTTGCGGCGCCGAGCAGTGCAGACAGCTACGTCTCGTCGGCAGGTGCCGCGGGCGATCACGCGCTTGGCGCCCAGGTCCTGGGCTACCTGAATGATTTCCTCGGACGCGTCGGTGTGGTCGCCGCGCAGGCGCAGACCGCCGGTGCTGCCGCAGGCTCCGCCAGCGCAAATGACGGGTCGACGCCGGATCCGACCGCCACGTTGACCGGGATCCTCGAGAAGACCTTCGGTCTGTCCGACATCGCCAGCATCTCGTGGTCGTACGACGCCAGCCAGATGCAGGGGACGTCCGCCAGCGCGAGCGCCAGCCAGACCCGGGGCGCCGCCGGCCAGCAGTCCGATTATCAGCAATCCTACGACGCCTACGAGCACAGCACGCTCGCGGCGCAGGGGTCGTTCACCACCAGCGATGGGACCAGCTACAGCTTCAGCCTCGACTACGAACGTGAGCGCATGACGCACGTCGGCAGCGAGGTCGCGACGAGCAGCGGCGATCAGGGGAGCACGGATGCCTCCCCTGGCGCCCAGCTCGGCAGCGCGTTCGCCGCGTTGCCGGCTGCGGGCGGGGACGGGGCGTCCGACGCCACGGACAGCGTCGGAGGCTCGCCATCCTCGGTGTATCGCGCGATGCAGCGCATGATGCTGCTGTTCTTCGATCGCAATCACGATGGCAGGATCGACGCGGGGGATGCGGATGCGGGCGCAGGCGGCGGCGCCAATGCCGTGAGCGCGGCCAGCGGCACGCCGGAGGCCGGCGCGTCCGGGCGGTCCCGGTCCGATTCCTCGTCAGTCCCGGCGTCCGTACCGGCGACGCCCCCGGTGGACGCGTCGAGCCAGTCCGCGAGCGTCGTGGCGATGCGCAGCCGCCGCATCAGCCTCCAGATCTCGGTCTATGCGCAGGCGGCCGCGACGCAGGCCACCACGGTCGACGCGACGGCCTGAGCATCCGCCCGGAAAACCGGGAATCCGCGAAGTGGCATCGCGAGCGCCAACGGCGCGCCCCAATCCCAGCCCAGGGCAACGCCCTGGGAAAAGCGTAATATAAATATCGAGAGCCCTGCAGGGCAATGCCTGTAAACTTAGCGGGTAAGTTGATGTTCTGCAGGAGTTTGCGTAGTGGTTCCGGGAAATATTTTCATTGACAATGCCGGTGCTTCGAGGCGGC
>JACDGQ010000390.1 GCA_013821615.1 Planctomycetota bacterium | reverse complement strand
CGCAGCAGGTGCCCGGTCAGGCGGCCGAGGTCGACGGCGATCGGACGGCCGGCGGCGGAATAGATCACCGCCCAGCTGCCGTCCTCGCCGCGTGCGGCCTGCTGGCGTTCGGCGAGCACGCCGGGCTCGCCCACGATCAGCGCCTGGTCGGGGATGCGGGTCAGATACGGCCGCGCCTCGAGCAGGTGGCGGGCGTGGCGCACGTGGTGCGAGCCGGGCAGGTGCAGCGCCTGCGTCCACGGCGTGCGCGCGAAGGTCACCGCGGGCCGCGCCGGCGACAAGAACTGCCAGATGTCGTGGCAGCCGTAGGTGTGCCCGCAGGCGCCGGCGAGCAACGCCCACCACAGCTCCTTGCGCACGTCCCACTCGTCGAGCCAGCCGTTCTCGGGCTTGAAGTTGTTGGGGTGGTCCTCGTAGGCCGGCTCGCCGTCGACCACCGGCTTGATCGGGGTGCGCGCGTAGTCGCGCGCGATCATCTCGTAGCAGTCGCGATTCTGGCGGTGGCCGGACTGGATCATGTTGAAGTCCAGCCACGGCGCGTCGTGCAGCCACTGCGACGAGCTCTGCCCGCCCGACGGGTGATAGGTCATCAGGTGCTTGCCGCCGTCACCGGCCTTCAGGCCCTCGGCCATGGCGTTGATGATGGCGCGGTGGCCGTCGTTCTCGATCGGACGGTCGCCGCCCAGCACCCACACCAGGCGCGCCTCGCGGTAGCGCTTGCCGAGGTATTCGCCGTACGTGCGCGCGTTGGCGGGGGTGAAGATCTCCGGCCCGATGCCCCACTTCTTGTTCCACTTGTCACCCCAGGTCGGCAGCATGGCGATGACCAGGCCGAGCCCGTTGGCGTAATTCACCACCCAGTCGACGTCGGCGAAGTAGCCGTCGTCGGGCTTGGTGGGATCGTTGCCGGCGAGCGGCAGGTGGCCGTAGGCGTCCGGTTCCACCAGCCCCGAGAACTCCGCCAGCACCGCCGCCTGGATGACGGTGAAGCCCTTGGCCGCGCGATCGGCGAGGTAGGTAGCGGCCGCCTCGCGGTCGAGGCGGTGGAAGAGCTCCCAGGCGGTGTCGGCGAGCCAGAAGAAGGGACGGCCGTCGTCTTCGATAAGGAAACGGCGGTTGGCGCTGACGGTCGGCATGCGGGGACCTGGGGGGAAGGGGACAGCCGGAGGGCGGAAGGGACAGCCGAAGGGGAGGAGGGAAGAAGGACAGAGGGGGAAAATGAGGACAGAGGGAGTCGGTCAGGAAGGACTGGCCGTGCGGAGCGCGATGCGATGCGGAGCGCGGGCGAACGCGGGCCGCGCATCCTCTCCCTTCTTCCCTCCTGCCTTCCCCTTCTCCCCTCTTGCCTTCCCCTCCAGTGTGACGGTGCGATGAGGGGTCGCGTTGTCGAGCTTCAGTGGGGGCGAGGTGGGCCGATTCAGTCGGTGGACAGGTTCCTGACGGGATCGCCGCTTGCCGTGGGCGCAGGGTGGGCACGCTGGCACCCGCAACCCCCGTGGAGCCTGCCATGATCTGGACCGCGCCCGCCTTCGTCGAACTGCGTTTCGGTTTCGAAGTGACGATGTACGTCCAGCACCGCTGAGCCGAGCCAGCGTCTCTCTGCTCGCGAGCCGGCCGTGATCCGCGGTCCGCTCGCGAGCGTCGTTTCCTGAGCGCGCGCCTCGAGGAGCCACGCCCGTCATGCTGGTGCACGTGCTCGGCTCGGCCGCTGGCGGGGGCTTCCCGCAATGGAACTGTAATTGCGCGAACTGCGCCGGCGTGCGCACCGGCAGCATCCGCACCAAGGCCCGCACCCAGTCGTCGCTCGCGCTCAGCGATGGCGGCGGCCGCTGGCTGCTGGTCAATGCCTCCCCGGACGTGCGCGCCCAGATCGCCGCCTGCCCCGTGCTGCAGCCCGGCACGCCGGTGCGCGCCACCGGCATCGCCGCGGTGCTGCTGATGGACGCGCAGATCGACCACGTCACCGGGCTGCTGTCGCTGCGCGAGGGCCGCGCCCTGACCGTGCTGTGCAGTGCGCCGGTGCGCGAGGACCTGAGCGTCGGCCTGCCGCTGTTCCCGGTGCTCGGCCACTACCTGGATCTCAACGTCGTGCCGCTGCCCGACCACGGCACGGCCTTCGTGGTCGCGGGCATCCCGCGCTTGCGGCTGCGCACGGTGGCGCTGGCGAGCAAGGCGCCGCCCTACTCGCCGCACCGCGACGACCCGCACCCCGGCGACAACCTCGGCCTGGTCGCGGAAGACGCGGTCAGCGGCCGGCGCCTGTTCTACGCGCCCGGGCTGGGTGCGGTCGACGGCGCGGTCGCCCACGAGCTGGCGCAGGCGGACATCGCACTGATCGACGGTACCTGCTGGCACGATGACGAGCTGGCGCGCGCCGGCATCACCGGCCCCAAGCGCGCGCGCCAGATGGGCCACCTGCCGCTCGCCGGCGCGGGCGGCATGCTCGAGCAGCTCGCGCGCTTCCCGCGCCCGCGCAAGATCCTCATCCACATCAACAACACCAACCCGATCCTGGACGAGGACTCGCCCGAGCGGCGCGAGCTCGACCGGCTGGGCATCGAGGTCGCCGAGGACGGCATGGAGCTGGCGCTGTGATCCCGTGGTTGCCGCCACCCGCCGACGCGGACCCGAACGCACCGGCGTGGTCGCATGCGGAATTCGAGGCGCGGCTGCGCGCCCAGGGCGCGGCCTACCACATCCACCATCCCTTCCAGGTGGCGATGTCCGCCGGCCGCCTGACGCCGGAGCAGCTGCGCAGCTGGGTGGCGAACCGCTTCTACTACCAGATCGCGATCCCGCGCAAGGACGCCGCGGTGCTGGCCAACTGCCCGGACCGCGCGGTGCGGCGCGCGTGGGTGCAACGTATCCACGACCACGACGGCGGCGCGGATGGCGAGGGCGGCATCGAGCGCTGGGTGCTGCTCGGCGAGGCGGTCGGCATCGCCCGCGACGACCTGTGGTCGCTGCGCGCTGTGCTGCCGGGCGTGCGCTTCGCGGTCGACGCCTACGTGCGCTTCGCCGAGACCGCGCCCTGGCAGGAGGCGGTCGCGGCCTCGCTCACCGAGCTGTTCGCCGCCGACATCCATCGCCAGCGCCTGGCGACCTGGCCGCAGCACTACCCGTGGCTCGATGCGCGCGGGCTGGCCTACTTCCAAGCGCGCATCGCCGAGGCCGGCCGCGACGTGGAGCACGGGCTGCGCCTGACCCTGGAGCACTTCACCTCCCGCGCCGGCCAGGAGCGCGTGCTGTCCATCCTGCGCTTCAAGCTCGACATCCTGTGGGCGCTGCTCGACGCACTGTGGCTGGCGCACATGGGCTACGGACCCGCGGCGGTGGGACCGCCAGCCACCTCTGATGGGAGCCTCTGACATGCCTGCCTGCGTAGGACCGCTAGCCATCGCGCGCCCATTCCGCTTCCAGTGGGAGCCGGCGCAGGACGCCCACGTGCTGCTCTTCCCCGAAGGCATGGTCACGCTCAACGACAGTGCCGGTCGCACCCTGGCGTTGTGCGACGGCACGCGCGACGCGGATGCGATCATCGCCGAACTCATGCTCCAGTTCCCCGGCGCGGACCTGGCCGACAACGTGCGCGATTTCCTCGCGCTCGCGCAGGTTCGCGGCTGGATCGCCGCGGTTCCGACGGCGAGCTGAGCGATCCATGCCGGAACCCACCGCCCGCACTCCGTCCAGCGAGCCCATGCCGGAGCCTACGCGCCCGCTGTGGCTGCTCGCCGAGCTCACCTACCGCTGTCCGCTGCAGTGCACCTACTGTTCCAACCCGCTCGGCTACGCGGGCATCCAGGACGAACTCACCACCGCGGAGTGGGTGCGCGTGCTGCGCGAGGCGCGCGCGCTTGGCGCGGCGCAGCTCGGTTTCAGCGGCGGCGAGCCGCTGGCGCGCCCGGACCTGGTTGAGCTGGTCGCGGAGGCGCGCCGCCTCGGCTACTTCACCAACCTCATCACCTCGGCGGTCGGTCTCGACGCGGCGCGCCTGGACGCGCTGCAGGCGGCGGGGCTGGACAGCGTGC
>JACDGQ010000389.1 GCA_013821615.1 Planctomycetota bacterium | reverse complement strand
CGCCAGCGGTGCTCGCGCTGGCGGCGATGGCCGGGGTGACCGCCATGACGGTCGCGCGCCCACCGCGGGTGGCGATCGTCACCACCGGCGACGAGGTCGGCGGAGGCGGGGCCGCGGGTATCGTCGACAGCAATGGCCCCTTCCTGGGCGGGTTCTGCGCCGCGCTCGGGCTGGAGTGCACCCGCACCCACGCCGAAGACGATGCCGACGCGCTCCGCCGGGTACTGGCCGGACATGCGGCGGAGATCGTGGTCACCACCGGCGGGGTCAGCGCCGGCGACCGCGACCTGGTGCCGCGCATCGCCGCCGAGCTGGGCTTCGGCACCATTTTCCATCAGGTCGCGATGCAGCCCGGCAAGCCGGTGCTGCTCGCGCGCCGCGGCGAGCGCTTCCTGGTCGGCCTGCCCGGCAACCCGGTGAGTGTGCTCGCCACCGCGCACCTGGTGTTGCTGCCGCTGCTGCAGCGCCTGATGGGGCGCGGGGCGTCACCCTGGTTGGAGCTGCCGCTGGCAGTGCCGTGGCAGCACCGGGGGCTGCGGCAGCTCTTCCTGCCAGCACGTCTGGTTCCGGGCGGGATCGCGCCGGTGCGTTGGAATGGGAGTGGGGACCTGATCGCGGCGGCGGCGGCGGATGGACTGGTCGATCTGGCGCCGGGGAGTGATCATGCGGCGGGGGCGATGGTGCGGTTCCTGCCGTATGTGGGGCAGACGATTGGTGAGCGGGGGGTGATGCCGGAGCGGGTGGGGCGAGGGTGAGCGGGCGGCTGCGGTCTCGGCCTACCACCCCCCCTGACGCCCCTCCGCCGCACGCGCCAGGTCTTTCAGGATCCCCGGCTTCGCAATGCTGACCATGCCGGTCGCCGCATCGACGTTGCCCAGGCCATAGACCGCGCCCTGCGCATCGCAGGCGACCAGCACCGAGGGCATGCCCGGGGCGGGATCGGTGAGCTTGGCGGTCCAGCCGGCGATGGGATCATCGCGCAGGGTCGCCGTACCCATCGACACCACCTTGCCGCGCACCTGGTTGAGGATCGCCGCCTCGGTGCGGGTGGAGTCGGGGAAGCCGCCCAGCGCCATCACCTGGTCGAGGGCGGGTGGCGCGGTGGCGAAGGTCGCGGTGCGCAGGCCGCCGTTCTGCCCCATCAGTCCGAAGGCCATCACGCCCTTGCGCGCGTCGAACTTCTGGAGCAGCGCCGGCCAGGTCGCGAGTGGCTTGCCCTCGTCGGTGACCGCGCGTACCAGATAGATGGCGCCGCCGACCGGGTTCCAACCCTTGGGCGCGACGCTGACCACCAGCCCGTGCTCGCCCACGCCGATGGCGGCGGCGCGCAGCCCCGGCCCCTCGACGACGTAGGTGCCGGTCAGGTCCGCCGCCGCCACCGGCGCGGCCGGCGCGTAGGGCAGGGTCCAGGTGTAGCCAACGGACATCTGCGGCATGCTCGGCCGCGGCAGGAAGATGCCGAGACGGGGCAGCACTTTGGTGGAGATGGTGTTCCAGTCGTAGGCGCGGGCGTACAGGCCGATGGCCAGGTCCTCCGCCTCCTGGTCGGTGCTGGTGGCGCCGAGCGTCGGCAGCGGCCGCGTGGCGAGGATCGCGTCGATGATCCTGAGCGCCAGGTCCTGGCGCGCACCGCGCAGGAATGAGCCCCAATCACCCAGGGTGTAGGGTTTGTCGCCCAGGTCGCTGAGGGCGGGCACGCCTTCGCGCACGACGTCGAAGGCGGCGTTGTCGATGGCGCACGGAACATTTGCCGGAGCGTCGCCGCCGGCGATGTGCAAAACGACGTGGGCCATCACACCCATGCGCACGGTCTTCTCGCTGTAGGCGAAGTTCTGGGTCATCTCCGCGTCGTAGTGCTCGACGCGGGTGGAGATCGCGGCGTGCGCCTCGTGGCCCATGACCACCGCGTCTGGGGCATACCAGCCGCCGGACACATAGGCGGCGACGGCCGACGAACTCATCGAGCCCGAAGTCACCGCCACCGGCATGTTGATGCTGCCGGACAAATAGCTGCCGATCTTGCGCTCGGTGCTGGAGGCGACCACCGGGTCGACCAGGTTGACGGTGTCCTGGTCGATCACCACCGTGCGCGCCGCGGCCGCATCGCTGGTGAATACCAGTTCGGGGCAGTAGAAGCTGCCAAAGGCGGCGATGTCCTGCAGGAACGTATCGCCCAGCACGGTGCCATCCCAGCCCTGGCCCTGGCGCAGGCAGACGGTCAGGCGCGGCAGCTTGGCGACGCACTCGTGCAGGTAGGCATGGTGCTGGTCGTCCTTCCGGTCGGGCGCGAAGACCGCGAGGCGGTCCTGGACGAGGTTGGCCAGGGCGAAGAAGCCGCCGTCCACGAAATGCTGGTGCAGCGTGGTGAGCTTCTCGACCGCCAGGGTCCGCACCTGGTCGACTTCCTTTGCGGACACCAGGTCGCGGCGGTTGAACTTGGTCGGGCCGAGCTCGACCAGCGTCATGGCGCGTTCCAGATCGGCGGTCGTGAGCGCGGCAGGCGCCTTGTCGAGCATGGTCAGCTGCTCTGCGCGGAATTTCGCGATGATGTAGGGTAGGAAGGTCGCGTTCGACTCGATCCTGATTCCGCGTGCCCGCTCCATCGCGAGCTGCGCCTGGGCGATCCGCTGACCGAGGTCGATCCAGTCCTTGCGGTCATAGGCGGCGATAATGTGATCCAGGCCATCCTTGAAAACGGCGATGATCTCTTTGTCCAGGATCGGGAAGGCATCTTTGCTCGGATACAGGGCCAGCCAATGGTTCAGGCGATCATCCGGGCTCAGAGGGTGGTCGGACACGTGGAAGTATAACAGATCATGGACAGCGGTGGCATAATGCTCGGCGTCCTGCCTGTTGTAGACGACGCCAGGTTTTCGCGAATTCATCCTCATGATCTCGATGGTGACCTGCAGGGCCAATCCGGTCGCCAACTCGATGACGTGCTCTTGCACCGGCGATACATGGGTCCCGTCGAGGTACTTCACCAGGGCCAGTGCGAAGCCGGGCCATTCACGAAGCGGTTTGCCTGCCCCGCGGGCGTAGAACTGGTCGCTGGCGGACCTCACCTGGTCCGCCAAGCGGTCGTAGGCGATGAGGCTGCGCGCGAACCAGTGGTAGCGGAAGGCATCGCAAGCCGCGTCGCGCGCGGCATCGGAGGGAAAGGCGCCGTCGAATGCGGCGGGTGCCAGCGCGGCCAGGGCCCGGGCCGAGGGAATCGCAGCCGTCAGCTGGGATCCGCTCGGAAGCCTCTGGGACCACGTGTAGACCCCCGGATACTTCGCGGGCGGGGAGTTCAGCGCCTGCCCCGCCAAATGCATGACCGGATCATGGAAGTACCCGATCTCCTCGTGGCTGCGCAGGTAGTTCTCGAGCACGCGAGCCTCGCACTCCGTGACCTTGCAAGCGCCGAGTGCGGAGGTGTCGCCGGGCTTGCAGCACTCCCCGAGCACCGCGACCGCCAACGCTTCGCTGGTTGGGACCACGCCGTTCGCCTGGGCGTGGCAGGCCGCGAGGTAGGCGAGGATGGTCTTGGGGGCATCCGCGGGCAGCGCCTCCTCGGCGCGGCCAGGGAGGGCGAAAAGGATCAGGCAGCAGCCGAGCAGCGCAGTCCAGGCCAGGCTGGTCGTGCCACGTGGGATGCGCGGAATGGGAAAAGCGGAGAACATGGACATGACGGGTCACTTCGTTGATCGGGTTGTGGGCACGGGGTCACGGAGACCGCGTGCGTGTGCGTGTGCGTATGGGTGGGTTGCGACGGTAGTGTGATGCTGGTGTTATGAAGAAGCGCCAGACTTGCAGGGAGCCCGGCCGATCATCCTAGGTGGTCACGTCGCTTGGCAACCGCTTCATCGGCAGCGCGGTGCTGCGCCATTCGGCAGACTGATCTGCGCCCCGACTCGTACCGGACGGAATCTCTTACGGTCCGCGATTCCCAGCCGGACAGGATTTTTAGTGGGAATCGACGATTTTTCCGGCTGGGAATCGCGAACCGTAAGAGATGAATGGCGGGTTGCGCTGAGTCCCAGGGC
>JACDGQ010000388.1 GCA_013821615.1 Planctomycetota bacterium | reverse complement strand
ATCCCGGCCCTCGCCGCCGCTGCGCCCGCCGCGGTCGGTGACAAGGAGCTGGTCGCCCAGGCGCAGGAGGCCTTCGAACGCATCCGCGGCGAGCTCGCCAAGGTCATCGTCGGCCAGGACACGGTGATCGAGGAGCTGATCATCGCGATCTTCGCGCGCGGCCACTGCATGCTCGAAGGCGTGCCCGGCCTGGCCAAGACGCTGCTCATCTCGACGCTTGCCCGCACCCTGCACCTGTCCTTCAAGCGCATCCAGTTCACGCCCGATCTGATGCCCTCCGACATCGTCGGCACCGAGGTGCTGCAGGAGGACCCCGCCACCAAGGCGCGCGTGTTCAAGTTCCTGCGCGGCCCGATCTTCGCCAACATCGTCCTCGCCGACGAGATCAACCGCACCCCGCCCAAGACCCAGGCCGCCCTGCTCGAAGCGATGCAGGAGAAGAAGGTCTCGGTCGGCAACGACGAGTTCAAGCTCGACGCGCCGTTCTTCGTGCTCGCCACGCAGAACCCGATCGACCAGGAAGGCACCTACCCGCTGCCCGAGGCGCAGCTCGACCGCTTCCTCTTCAAGGTCTTCGTCGGCTACCCCAGCGATGAAGAGGAACTGGAAGTGATGCGCCGCGTCGCCAGTCCGCAGATGGCGTCCAACGAGAAGGCCGTCCGCCAGGTCCTCGACGGCGCCCAGATCGTCGCCTTCCAGCAGCTGGTGCTGCGCGTGCCGGTCGCCGACCATGTGCTGCAGTACGCCAAGGCCCTGGTGCGCGCCACCCGCCCCGGCACCGAGGAGGCGCCCGACTTCATCAAGGAATGGATCTCGTGGGGCGCCGGCCCGCGCGCCAGCATCAACCTGATCCTGGCCGCCAAGGCGCGCGCCGTGATCCACGGCAACTTCCACGCCACCATCGAGGACATTGACGCCGTCGCCAAGCCGGTGCTGCGCCACCGCATCGCGTGCAGCTACACCGCGACCGCCGAGGACGTCACCACCGACCACGTGGTCGAGCGGCTGATCGCCAGCATTCCGAAACATGAGAAGGCGCCGGCAGCGAAAGCGGCGGCGAAGCGGTGACCTGGTCCTGCGGACCGTCCGGAAGTCCGGAAGTCCGGAAGTCCGGAAGTCCGGAAGTCTCGTAGCCATGCAGTGCGATCCGCGGTCCTGAGCCTCTCCTCGACACCTCTTCCAACGAGACTTCCGGACTTCCGGACTTCCGGACTTCCGGACCTCCCCAGGTCCCCACTACGCCATGTCCGCCTATCTTGATCCGCAGATCCTCGCCAAGATCGGCCGTCTTGACCTCAAGGCCAAGTACGTGGTCGAGGGTTTCATCGCGGGCATGCACAAGAGCCCGTACAAGGGCTTCAGTGTCGAGTTCGCGCAGCACCGCGGGTACGTCCCGGGCGACGACCTCAAGCACCTCGACTGGCGCGTCTACGCCAAGAGCGAGCGCCTGTCGATCAAGCAGTACGAGGCCGAGACCAATCTCGTCACCACCATCCTGACCGACGCCAGCGCCTCGATGGCCTACGTCAGCCCGCGCACCCGCGGCGCCAGCGCCAAGCTCGAGTACGCCAAGCTGATGACCGCCTCGCTCGCCTACCTGGTGCTGGGCCAGAGCGACGCGGTGTCGGTGGCGATCTTCGACCAGGAACTGCAGGAGTTCATCCCGCGTTCGACGCGCAAGGTGCACATCAACCGCATCTGCGCCGCGCTCGACAATGCCACGCCGCAGAACAAGACCGGCGTCGGCCGCATCATGCACACCATGGCCGAGCGCGTGCGCCGCCGTGGCGTGTTCGTGGTGATCAGCGACCTCTTCGACAACGTCGAAGACGTGCTCAGCGGCATCCAGCACCTGCGCCACGACGGCCACGAGGTCGTGCTGCTGCACCTGCTCGACCGCGACGAACTCGACTTCCCCTTCGAAGGCATGGTCCAGTTCAAGGGCCTTGAGCTCGGCGAGCAGGTGCTCTGCCATCCGCGCATGGTCAAGAAGGCCTACCTCGACGAGCTGCACAAGTTCCTCACCCGGGTCAAGGCGGCGTGCACGCGCAACGGCGCTGATTACGTGCAGATCTCCACCGACACGCCGGTCGACGTCGCGCTGTCGGCCTACCTCGGCAGCCGCGAGCGCATGATGCTCAGCGGCGGACGCGGGCCCGGCCGATGAGCTTCCTCAACGCCTTCCTGCTCGGTTTCGCCGCGCTCGCCGCGATCCCCATCATCATCCACCTGCTCAACCAGCGGCGCTTCAAGGTCGTCGCCTGGGCGGCGATGGAGTTCCTGCTCGCCACGCTCGAGAAGAACTCGCGCCGCGTGCAGATGCGCGACCTCATCCTGATGCTGCTGCGCGCCGGCGCGCTGGCGCTGCTCGCCTTCGCGCTCGCCCGCCCGACCATCGCGCCCGGCGGCCTCAGCCTGATCGGCCAGCAGGGCGAGACCATGGCGGTGGTGGTGCTCGACAACAGCCTGTCGATGGGCTACGAGACCGGCAACACCACGCGCTTCGAGCTCGCCAAGCGCAAGGCCAAGGAGATCATCGAACACCTGCCGCGCAGCTCGGGCGTCGCCCTGGTGCTGATGAGCGACATCGCCCAGGACGAGATCCCCGAGCCCAGCCACGATCTCGACTTCGCCATCGCCGAGGTGCAGAAGGCCGCGCTCAGCGACGGCGGCACCGACGTCGCCGGCGGCCTGGCCACGGCGTGGCGCATCCTCAAGGGCGCGCCGGCGGCGGCCAAAGAGATCTACCTGGTCAGCGATCTGCAGACCGCGGGCTGGCCGGCGAGCGACAGCGCGACCTGGGCCAAGCTCAACGACGAGCTCGCCGCGGGGCGCCCGGCAGCGCGACTGTTCGTCGCCGACGTCGGCGACGCCGGCACCGCCAACGTCAGCATCGACGCGCTGATCGCCGAGGACGAGCAGGTCACCACCGAGAGCGACACCGCCTTCGTCGCCACCGTGCGCAGCCACGGCGGCGCGCCGGCGCACGGCGTCCAGGTCGAGCTGCAGGTCGGCGACCTCGCGGGCGGCGAGCTGCGCACCGTCGCCAGCCAGGTGCTGGATCAGGTCGACGGCGTGCAGCATGTGCGCCTCGAGACGCGCTTCGCAGAAGGCGGTGGCCACCGCATCGCGGTGCGCGCCGGCCTCGACCACCTGCCCGCCGACAACGCGCGCTACCTCGCGCTCGACGTCATCGACCGCGTCAAGGTGCTGATCATCGACGGCGGCCCGGCCGAGCGCGGCCAGGGCTTCGGCGGCGAGGCCGACTTCCTCAAGGCCGCGCTCGCGCCCCGCGACAGCGACAACGAGGAGCACAAGGGCCTGATCGACGCCGACGTCACCAGCGTCGCCGGTCTGGCCGAGCGCAACCTGCGCGACTACCAGGCGATCATCCTCGCCGACGTCGGCGACCTCTCGCCGGGCCTGGTCGACGGTCTCAAGGCCTTCGTGCGCGCTGAGGGACGCGGCCTGATCATCTTCCTCGGCGACAACGTCCAGGCCGGACGCTACAACCAGCTGCTCTACGACCAGGCCGGCCTGCTGCCCGGCAAGCTCGGCGAGCGCATCATCGAGGCCAGCGAAGAGATGGAGACGAAGGATCACGGCTTCGGCTTTGCCACCGCGCAGCTCAGCCATCCGGTGGTGAGCTTCTTCGCCGACAAGGAGACCCAGCCCTACCTCGCCCAGCCGCGCTTCCACAAGGCCTTCCCGATCGAGATCGCCGAAGCCGAGCTGGCGCCCAAGGCCGGCGCCGCGACCGCCGCCGATCCGGCCAAGCCCACCGCTGCGCCGGCCGCTCCGGTTGCGAAAGGCCCCCAGGGCGTGGTCAACGTGGTGGCGCGCTTCACCGGCGGCACTCCGGCGATCGCCGAGCGCATCGCCGGCCGCGGCCGTGTGCTGCTCTTCGCTTCGTCCGCCAACCGCGCGTGGACCGACTTCCCGCTGCGCCCGGCCTTCCTGATGGTGGTGCGGCGCGCGGTCAGCCACGTCGCGCTCGGCCACCGCCCGGAGCAGACCGTCGCGGTGCACGAGCC
>JACDGQ010000387.1 GCA_013821615.1 Planctomycetota bacterium | reverse complement strand
GCGCTGTTCGGCTGCATCATCGTGCTCGCCCAGGTGTTCCTCGAGCGCCACGACATCAACGCCTTCATCAGCCCGGCGATGCCGATCCTCTCCGAGTTCTGGCTGCGCGTGCACACCGCCTGCGTGGTCTCCAGCTATGGCATCATCTCGCTCGGCGGCCTGATGTCGGTGGCCTACCTGCTGATGCGCCTCGGCCTGCGCTGGGACGATCCGCGTTCGCTCGCCTGGGACCGCGCCACCTTCGCGATCAACTCGCTGGCCATGGTCATCCTGTGGATCGGCCTGTCGCTCGGCGCGGTGTGGGCCGCCGAGAGCTGGGGCCGGCCGTGGGGCTGGGATCCGAAGGAGGTCTTCGCGCTGCTCACCTGGGTGGTGTTCGTGATCCTCATCCATCTGCGCCTGGTCGTGCGTCCCGCCAACCGCGGCGCAGCCACCGCCTGGGTGTCGCTGGCGGCGATGCTGGTGATGGTGTTCAACTGGTACTGGGTGAATGTCAGGTTGGCGGGGTTGCACAGTTACGCGTGAGGGGGCTAAGCTCGCGGTACCGGAGGTGGCGAGTAGCGAGTAGCGGGCGGCGCCATGCCGTGGCCTCGCGCTGCATGACTCGAGCGCGCAGTTGCGTAGGCGGTAGGCGAAGACGGTGGGCGCGGAGGGGACCGGGGAAGGCGCCCGGTTACGAACCTAAACGACTTTCAATAATAATCTTACGTAGGAGATCGGGCTTCCATCCCGGAGTCTCCCGCGGCGTTCCTCCCGCAACCGCATGCCGTTTGCGCCTTGGCGGGCGCGAAAGTCGTGGAGGATGCCGCACTACCGGGCGTGGCCGCCCGCATCAGGAGACCCAGTCCGTCATGCTCATTCCCGACGCCCTGCGTCAGCTCATCGATGATGGGCTCGTCGAGCAGGTCCTGCGCCCGCTCAAGAGCGGCAAGGAAGCCGCTGTGTTCGTGGTCATTGCCGGTGGAGAGCGCTGCGCGGCGAAGGTCTACAAGGCCGCCCAGCAGCGCAATTTCCGCCAGCGCATGGACTACGTCGAAGGCCGCAACACTGGCGATTCGCGCGAGCAGCGCGCAATCGACCGCGGCAGCAAGTTCGGCAAGGAACGTCGCGAGGCGGCCTGGCAGGGCGCCGAGGCGGCGGCGATGACCAAGCTCGCCGCGGCCGGTGTGCGCATCCCGCGCCCGCGTATGAACAGCGGCGGTGTGCTGCTCATGGACCTGGTGGTCGGCGCCGACAACGAGCCCGCCCCGCAGCTCGCCACCACGCGCTTCACCCACGAGGAGGCGGTGCGCTGCCACAGCCTGCTGATGCACGAGATCGCGCGCATGCTGTGCGCCGGCGTGATCCACGGCGACCTTTCGGAGTTCAACATCCTGCGCGCCGCCGACGGCCCGGTGATCATCGACCTGCCGCAGGCCATCGACGCCGCCAAGAACAACAACGCCAAGCGCCTGCTGCTGCGCGACGTCGCCAACATCACGCGCTTCTTCGCGCGCTTCGCGCCCGAGCTGCGCCGCACCGACTATGGTCAGGAGATGTGGCTGCTCTACGAGCGCGTCGCGCTGACCCCCGAGACCCGCCTCACCGGCCGCTTCACCGATGCGCGCAAGGCCGCCGACACCGCCGTGGTGCTGCGCGAGATCGCCGCGGCAAAGGAAGAAGCGGAAAAGCGCGCGGAGATCAAGGCGTGGCGGGATGAGGAGCGCTTGAAGAAGCTGCGCGGCGGGCGCTCCTGAACCGGGGATCCCCGGGAGAATAGAACAGGAGGGCGCGGAGACGCGGAGGGAAGAAGGAGGAGAGCAAGGCGCTGATCGGAGCGCTACCGCTGCTGTTCCTGGTGTCCCACGCCACTCCGCCCCCTAGCAGGCCGTTGAAATAGACCCGAAAATCCTCAAGTCCTTCCCCCGCCAGCTCGCTTTCGGCGTCAATTTATAGTTTTTTCGCCCATTATCGCTGATTTCTGCGATAACGGGTCGTCTGATCGCAGCGTATACTTACGACGTCGCCAACTCAGGCATCAGATTGCGCATCCGGACGAGGTTGTAGCCGGTCATGGTCAGCGCGAAGCAGCTGTCCACGAGCTCGACCCCGCGGTGATGGAGCTTGCGTAAGCCCCCGATGACCTTGCCCCAGCCGAAGGGCTCTTCGACGCGCTTACGGATGATTTGGCTGACCGCATAACCCGGGTGGCGCGTGGTCCGGCCATCGAGTGCGCTCTGACTGCGCTTCTGAGCGGCATGCAGGGTCACCTTCCGCGCCCGCATCCCAGCCACCACGTCCCGGCGGTCATAGCCCTTGTCCGCTCCGATGGTGATGCGCTGCGCTCCGGAGTGCTTCTCTGCGAGCGCCAACGCGCCATCACGCTCGGCGTTGCCGGTCGCCGTATTGACCAGCGCACCAGCGACCAGCCCGTTGCGGTTCTCCATGATGATGTGGCCGGCATACGAGAGTTTAGCTTCCTTCCCGCCACCCTTGCGAGCCATCCGCGCTGCGGGGTCGCTTACCGACGCATGGGTCTCGTTCGTGCGGCTTTCTCCATGGAAATTGGCGTCTGCATTGCGACCGCCCCCATCGTTCGAGTCCGATCCGCCGCTGCCGTCCTTCGGCTTGAAGCTCTTCTGACTCGCCCAGGCCTCCAGCAGCGTGCCGTCGACTGAGAAGTGCTCGTCAGAGACCAGGTTGGCAAACGTCGCTTCCTCGTAGACCGCCCGCAGCAGTTCCTGGCAGATGTTCGCTTTCAGCAGCCGATCGCGGTTCTTGCTGAACGTCGAGTGGTTCCAGACCTCGTCGTCCATCCCAAGGCCGACGAACCAGCGGAAGAGGATGTTGTAGTCCAGCTGCTCGACCAGCTGGCGCTCGCTCCGCACGCTGAACAGGATTTGGATCAACAGCGCACGGATCAGCTTTTCTGGCGCGATCGAAGGCCGGCCGGTATCGGAGTACATCTCCGTAAATCGGCGCTCCAGCTTCACGAGCCCGCGGTCGATAAGGACCCGGATCCCCCGAAGGGGATGCGTCTCGGGGATCCTCTTCTCCATGCTCACAAAGCTGAAGAGGCTCGTCTGGGGTATGTCGTGTCCGCGCATTGACATACAATAAGGAGTTAGCTGGGTATTTCAACAGCCTGCTAGCGATCGCGCAGCAATGGCGGAGGCGGCTGGTGGCGGCGACCGATCGAGCGCTTCTTCCCTCCGCGCCTCCGCGCCCTCCTGTTCTATCCGGCTGTCCTGGCGAGAGGGCATCAAGGAGGCGGCTTGCGTAAGCCATCCTGCGAGCTCCTTCTTCCCTCCGCGCCTCCGCGCCCTCCTGTTCTATCCGGTTGTCCTGGCGAGAGGCCGAGCCTCAATGCGCCGGCGCGTCGCCTTCCTTCTTCTTGCGCGGCGCCGCGGGGCCGAAGGCCTCGTAGTGGATGTCGCTGGTCGGTACGCCCTGGTTCTCGAGGCCTTCGGTGATGTCGGTCATCATCTGCGCGGGTCCGCACAGGTAGTAGGCGCGGCCGCGCAGGTTGTAGAGCAGGACGCGGCGGATCAGCGCCAGGTCGACGTGGCCGGTCAGGCCGGTCCAGCCGCCGTCGGCGCGGCTGAGCACGATGTGCAGGCGGAAGTTCTCGTGCTTGGCCGAGATTTCCTTCAATTCCTTGGCGAAGGCGACGTCGGCCTCGGTGCGGCAGCCGTAGAACAGGTCGATGCGGTTGCGGCGGCCGACCGAGAGGAACTCCTGGGTCATGCTCCACACCGGCGTGATGCCGATGCCGCCCGCGACCAGCGCCAGGTCGAGGCGCTGCGCGGGGTCGAGGAAGAACTTGCCGCCGGGCTTCTTGAGGTCGACCAGATCGCCGGCGCGGAAGTTCTGGTGGATATGGTTCGAGACCAGACCCTTGTCCACGGCCTTGACCGAGATCTGGTAGTACTCGCTCTGGTGCGGCGGGCTCGACAGCGAGTAGTTGCGGATCGCCGGCTTGGCCGCGCCCGCGGGCTTGACCATCACGGTCAGGTATTGGCCGGCCTGGAAGGGCGCGAGCGGCTTGCCCTCGGAGTGGGC
>JACDGQ010000386.1 GCA_013821615.1 Planctomycetota bacterium | reverse complement strand
AGGTCGGGTTGGGCAGCACCGCGATCAGGCGGCCGCCGGCGCCGCGCCAGCGCAGCACCGGCAGCAGCACCTCGGCGAGCTCGGCGGGCAGGGTGCGGGCGAGTTCGCGCTGGACCTGGGCAGAGGCGGCGTCGACGTCGGCGATGGCCATGGCGCGGCCGGCGGGGCGGCCTTCAGTCCTTGAACAGGATGGTGACGTCGCGGCTGGATTTGTCCGCAGGATCGCTGGAGCTGACCTTGACCACGGCGCTGCTCTCGGTCTGGTGCGCGCGCAGCGCGGCGACGCGCGCGGCGCCGTCGAAGTCGATGCCCGCCGGCACGGTGATGGCCAGCTTGAGGACCTGCTTGCCGTCGACGGTGGCGGCCACCGGCTTGCCGACTTCGGCGGGCAGGTCGTTGATGGCGAGCTGGTAGTGGAAGTTCTGGCGCACCCCGTCGATCGGCTTGGGCACCTGCTTGATCGCGGTGATCGGGCCGTAGCGCTTGATCAGGCTCTGTTCGAAGGCGTGCAGCACGCTGTCGCTCGAGCGCGCCCCGATCGCCTGGGCGAAGCCCTCGATCTCGACCTGGACCTGGCCGGGGCGGCGGTCGACGCGGTAGTTCTGCACCACCACCGGGACCTTCACGGGGTCCTGCGCGTCGGCGATTGCGGAGAGCAGCTCGGCGGCGACGCGGCCGGGGCGGCGCTCGCCGTCCAACCACACCAGGCGCGCCGCGGTCAGCGCCTTGGCGTCGCCGATCTGGTCGAGCTCCTTGCGCGCCGCCAGGGCCTTGGGCACCAGGCCCTGGCCCTCGCCGTCGAGCTTGGCGATGGCGGTGTTGGCGGTGCCGGTAGCGACCTGCTGGCGGACGAAGGCGAGGATGAGCAGGGTGGCGACCAGCACGGCGGCGGCGCGCAGCACGCCGTCGGTGCGCCAGAACTCGCGGCGCTCCTCCTTCTCCTCGTCCAGCGCGTCGAGCTCGACGGCCTTGGCGCGGCTTGCGCCCAGCACCACGCCGTACGCGCTGGGCAGGATGGCGAGGCGGTCGAGGCGCTCGCTGGAGAGCGAGGTGAGCGCGCCCGCGAAGGGGTTGATCGGGCGCACGATCAGCCCGCTGCGGCTCGCCAGCTGCTCCGAGAAGCCGTAGACCTGCCCGCCCGCGCCGGTGAGCCAGATGACCTTGGGCTCGAACTGCTCGATGCGCAGCTGCGCCTTGGCGAAGCGCAGGTTGGCGCTGATGATGCCGGCGATCTGCCCGACCTGGCGCTTGATCGCCTCGTGCAGATCGGCGGGCGCGCCCTTGCCGAGCTTGGCGACCAGCGCTGCCGCATCGGGCAGCGCCAGGCTGCGCAGCTCGGCGATGTGCTTCACCAGCTCGTCCATGCCGGGGCCCTGGGTGCGGGTGAAGATCAGCTCGCCGTCCTGGACCAGGCTGAGGTGCACGTGCGCGCCGCCGACGTCCAGCAGCACCGCGGGGGCCGGCTCGGGCATGGCCATCGAGCGGTAGGACTGGTAGAGCGCGATGGTCGGGTGGACCAGGGAATCGAGGCGCCCGCCGTGGGCCTTGAGCGCCAGCTTGATCTGGGTGATCAGGCGGCGCTTGGTCACCAGCGTGAGCAGGCGCATGTCGTCGCCGCCCAGGGTCTTGATCAGGTGCCAGCTCGACACCACCGGTTCGCCCTCGCCCGCGCTGGCGAGTTCGAAGCGCATGATGCGCGCGAGGCGCTCCGGGGGGCAGGGCGGCTGCAGGGTCGAGCGCAGCAGCATGTCGCCGTGGTGCAGGATCAGCCGCACCCGGCCGAGCGGGCCGGGCAGGGGGGCGGTGGCCAGGACCTCGAGGGGATCGGCGCCCTCGGGCACCGGGATGGATTCCAGCGCGACGATGCGGCGATTGTCCTCGCGGCACAGGCGGATGGTACGGCTCGAGACCTCGATGGTGGTCGGCATGCCCATTCCTAGTCGGTGACGGGGCGGAATCCAGCCAGGGCGGGCTTTCCGGCCGCCCCGGGTGTGCGGCACAAGGTGGTGCAGTTGCACCAGTTTACCCTGTTCGCGGGGTACGTGAACTTGTGCAATAAGGATTCCCCGAGTAACCTTGGGGACCATCCCGGGAGACATATCGCATGCGAGTGCGCCTCTGGGGAGTGCGCGGGTCGGTCGCCACGCCCCTCACGTCGTCGCTGCTCCGCGACAAGGCCCGCGCCTTGCTCGCCGAAGCCACGCCTGCGGATCTCGCCGACCCGGCCGCGATCGACGCGTACCTGGATCGCAGTCCCCATAGCTGGACCTACGGCGGCAACACCAGCTGCGTTGAGATCGAGTTCGCCGACAGCACCTTCATCCTGGATGCCGGCACCGGCCTGCGCGGTCTGGGCCTGAAGCTGAAGGCCGATGGCCGCGACCAGCGCCACGCCCTGCATTTCTTCTTCAGCCACTTCCACTGGGACCACATCTGCGGCTTCCCCTACTTCGGGCCGATCTACACGCCCAAGCGCCAGGTCGACGTGTGGTCGGGGCGCAGCGACGCGTGCGAACTGCTCGCGGCGCAAATGTCGGGTGCGCACTTCCCGGTGAAGTGGCAGCAGCTCGCCAGCACCATCACCTGCCACCAGCTGCCCGAGGACAGCGCGACCGAGGTCGCCGGGGCCGAGATCCGCATCCTGCCGCTCATCCACCCCGACAAGGCTTTCGGCTACCGCATCACGCGCGGCGGGCGCACGGTCTGCTATCTGACCGACACCGAGGTCTCGAAGAACCCCAACCGCGTCGCCGAGGCCTATGCGGCCTTCGTCGAAGGTGCGGACGTGGTCATCGTCGACGCCATGTACGGCTTCCTCGACTACCACGACCACATCAACTTCGGGCACTCGACGATCTTCAACTTCATCGACTTCTTCCGCGAGGCCGACATCGGCGAGCTGGTGATCTTCCACCACGACCCGATGGCCAGCGACCCCGCCGTGACCCGGCTGTGCAATGACGCGAAGCGCTATACCGAACTGGTGGCGCCGGGGGCGAAGTGGAAATTGTCGGCGGCTTCGGAGGGGCAGGAGTGGGATCTGCCGGAGCGGTGAGACGCTGGGCGCCTAGCGCCTTCCTTAATCACTGCGTCTCGATCACCTGATACATGAACTGGTAGACCGCCCCAACGACTCCGGCATCGCTGTCAGCGACCTCGAAGGCGGTGGTGGTGGCGGTGACGAAGCACGCGGCCTTGGCGGCGGCGGCGTTGGCCGCAGTCAGCGTCACGATCGGCGCGGTGGCGTACGGTTTTGCGAAGACCACGCGCACCAAGGCGCCGGCGCCGGGCGCGGTGCCAAGGGTGACCTCGAGCCGCCCGGCGCTGTCGGTGGCGTTGGCGAGCGCGGCGCGGGCGCCCTGGCCGGCGGCGCTGCCGGAGGCGACCAGCGGCTCGATCGCCTGCTGGACCTGCAGGTGACCGTCCTTTAGGGCGAGGGCAGCGCCGGGTGCGGGCGTGGCGCCGCCGATGCCGACGGTGCCGTCGCCCTGGATGCGCAGCACCTCGTTGTCGCCGGCGATGAAGCGGAAGGAGTGCGCGGCGTTCGCGATCGGCAGCGACTGCCACATGGTCAGGTGCGCGATGCCGATGGCGTAGTCGGCGTCGCCCTTGGCGACCTGCGGCCATAGCACGATGCGCGTTCCGGGGCCGCGTTCGCCGCGCGCCGGCAGGCCTTTGCCCGGCTGCGGGAAGATCAGTAGGCTGGTGCTCACGTCGGCGCCGGTCGCGGGCGGCTCCGGCGCCGGTTGCGCGGCGAAGACCAGGGGCGAGGCGACGGCCGCGATGGCGAGGGCGCCGACCAGGGCGAGCTTGAGGGGCATGGCGAAACTCCAGGCGGAATAGGTGGCGACGCTGCTGCCCTTGGCGCTGGTCAGCAGCGCCGTGGCGGCGGCGGGTGCCAGGCTGGCAGCGGCCAGCGCCGGCTCGGCTGTGGAGAGCTGGGAGAAGGTCGCGGTCAGCACCGTGACGCTGCACACCACGCCCAGGCGCGCCAGGCGGTCGCGCAGGCGCAGCAGGCCGCGGTGGACGTGGACGCGCGCGGT
>JACDGQ010000385.1 GCA_013821615.1 Planctomycetota bacterium | reverse complement strand
GATGAGGAAGCCGGTGAGGCCGGTGGGCAGCCGGATCGGCAGGACTTCGATGCCGATCTCGCGGAAATCATGCTCGCGGCGCAAGGGTATGCGCTCCCGGCGCACCGGCAGGCCGCTGCTCCTGGCCGCTTCCAGCGCCGCGCGCAGGGCTTCCGCCAGACCGAAGGGCACCATGGTCAACAGGTTCAGGCTGGCCTCGCCCTGGGCCGGCTCGAGATAGGGCGCGGTGTGGCCGCGGAACTGGATGATCTCCATGGTCTCGCTGACCAGCACTCCCGCGGGGGCGAAACGGCCCAGCATCACCTGATCGGCGGCGTGCTGCATCTCCGACAGCGGTTGGACGATGGGTGGCGGCGGGATGGGCATGCTGGGTTCGCCTGAGCGGTGCTGGGGGATGGGCGGCAGGAGGCCTCCCGGGGAGGCGACGGCGCGGTACAACCGGTTCTTCTCGTCGATGGTCGTGAACATGCTGGCGGCGCGGCCGAGGGTCTCTGATGTACCGAGCAGCAGGAAGCCGTTGGCCTTCAGCGAGAAACGGAAGGTCGGCAGGACGTGCTTCTGCAGCACCGGGCCGAGGTAGATGAGCACGTTCCGGCAGCTGACCAGGTCGATGCGCGAGAACGGCGTGTCGGCGGTGATGTCGTGCCGGGAGAACACGCACAGCTCGCGCAGCTCCTTCACCACGCGGTAGCCGTCCGGTTCGCGCGTGAACCAGCGCGCCAGGCGGGCGGCGGGGATCTCGTCGGCGATGCTCTCGCCATAGATGCCGAGGCGGGCCTTGGCCAGCGCCCAGTCGCTGATGTCGGTGGCGAAGACCTGCACCCGTGGGGCGGCGGAAACCCTCTGGAGGAATTCGAGCAGCTCGATCAGCAGCGAGTACACCTCCTGCCCGGTCGAGCACCCGACCACCCACACGCGGATGGGGGCATCGGCGTCGCGCCGTTCCAGGAGCGCCGGAAAGGCGTGGGTTACCAGCGCCGCGAACGCCCCCTGGTCGCGGAAGAAGCTGGTGACGTTGATGATCACGTCCTTGGCCAGCGCGTCGACCTCCTCGGGGGCCGCGGCCAGATGGCGCGCATAGTCGGCCAGCGTGGTCGTCCCCAGCAGGGCCATGCGCCGCTTGGTGCGGCGGGTGATGGTGAGCTCGCGGTAGTGGGTGAAGTCGATGCCGGTGGCTTTGCGCAGCAGGGCGATGATGGTCGCGTTGGCGACGGGGTCGGCATCCTGCGCATCGGTCGCGGCGGACGCCGGGTCGTCGATGGCTGGCCGTTCCTGCGCCGGCGGCACCAGCGGAAAGCCGTACGTGGCGATCTTGACCAGCTCTTTGGCGATCTCCGCCGGCCGCAGCACGTAATCCACCAGGCCCTGGGCGATGGCGCTGAGCGGCATATCCGCGTAATCGGAGCTGGCGTCCTGCGCGAAGGTGATGCCGCCCGAGGCGCGGATCGCCGCCAGGCCGAGGGTCCCATCCGAACCGGTCCCGGAGAGGATCACGCCGATGGCGCGGCGCGGCCGGTCGATGGCGAGTGCGCACAGGAAGGCGTTGATGGCGAGGTGCGGCCCCGGCCCCTGTTCGCGTGGCGAGATGCGCAGGATGCCCTTGGTGATGCCGACGCGCGTATTGGGGGTGATGACGTAGACGTGGTCCTGGCGCACCACTCTGCCTTCGGTGGCCTCGGCGATAGGCAGGCGCGAGACCTTCGCGAGCAGATCCGGCAGGAGGCTGTGGTGGTGCGGGTCAAGGTGCTGGATGACCACGAACGCCATGCCGGTGTCCTGCGGGATCCCGGCGAGCAGCGCGGTGATCGCCTTCAGCCCACCGGCGGAGGCGCCGATGCAGATGATGGGGAAGGGCTGCTGCGCCGGCGCCACGGCGCCCGCGGTGGACGACACTGAAACCGCGTCCCCGAAAACCTCGACCGCTGTGCTGGATGTGCTTTTCATGGGTTTCCCTGTACTCTCCGACCGCCCGGCTCAGCCCGCCCAGCAACGGGCGCAGTAGCTGCAAATCGGGACTCATTACCAGAAGATTCCGGAAAATCGCGGAAGCGCACGCGACCTACCGCCGCACCCGCAGACCGCTTCAGATGATGGTGATCTGGACGCTGCTTTCGATGATCCCCGCGCCGATGGCGTAGCGGGTCAGCCCGGCGATGTCGTGGATGCCGAGCTTTTCCATCAGGTGGCCGCGATGCTTCTCCACCGTCTTGATGCTGATCCTGAGTTCGGTCGCGGCCTCCTTGTTGGACTTGCCCTCGGCGATCAGCTGCAGGACCTCCATCTCGCGCGAGGTCAGCGCAGGCGCCTTCGCGGAGGTCTTGGCCACGTCGCCGGTACTGCGCAGGTCGGCGCGGACGAAACGCCGCGAGATCGGGATGCTGAAGAAGGTCCTGCCCGCATGCACCGCGCGGATCGCCTCGCAGACCTCGTGCGACGACGACTGCTTGATCAGGAAGCCGGCCGCGCCGGCCGCGCTGGCGTTCGTGACGTAGGCGTCGTCGCTGTGCGCGGACAGGATCACGACCCGCGCCGCCGGGATGGCCTTGAGCACCTGGCGGGTCGCTTCGAAGCCATTGAGCAAAGGCATCGCGATGTCCATGAGCACCACATCGGGACGCAGTTTCCTGGCCAGCGCGACGGCCTGCCGCCCATCCTGCGCCTCGCCGACCACGTGCAGGTCGGCATCGAGTTCGAGCATGCGCCGCAGGCCCTCGCGCACGACCATGTGGTCCTCGACCACCAGTACGGTGATTGGTCTCATGTGCAGACCGCGGTCCGGCCGCGGGAACTCCGTGAGCGCCGCACCTTGCCGAGCGGGATCTCGGCGGTGATGACGGTGCCCGTGCCGGCTGCAGAGGCCACGCTGAAGCTGCCGCCGACCATCTCGATGCGCTCGCGCATGCCGAGCAGGCCCAGGCGCCGGCCACTGCGGGCGAGCAGGATGCGCTGGATGTTGAAGGAGCGGCCGTCGTCCTCGATGCGCAGGCAGCAGGTGGCGTCCCCGACCTTCTTGATGGCGACCTCCACCCGGGTCGCCTTGGCGTGGCGACCGACGTTGGTGAGCGCCTCCTGGACGACGCGGAACAGCACGGTGCGCCGGTCCATGTCCAGCGCCTCGACGCCGGCGAAGGCGGTGAGGTGCGCGCGCACGCCGGTGCGCGCGGTGAAGGTCTTCATGAAGGCGTGCAGCGCCGGGATCAGACCGAGGTCGTCGAGCACCGCCGGGCGCAGCTCGCGGGCGAACTGGTGGACCAGGTTGACGGATTTCTGCACCAGCTCCTGGGTCAGGACGATGTTCTCCTCCAGGCCCTTGGTGCCAGAGCTGGCCTCGGCCTTCAGCGTCGCCAGGCGCAGGTTGATGCCGGTCAGGGTCTGGGCGATCACGTCGTGCAGCTCGCGGCTGATCTTGCGGCGTTCGTCCTCCTGCGCGGACAGGATCTGACGGGACAAGTGGCGCAGCTGCCCCTGGAGGTGGTCGGACTGGCGCAGCAGCTGGGCGTAATGGCGCTCGCTGCGCTTGAGCGCGACCTCGACCGCCTTGCGCTGGGCGACTTCGAGCGTGAGCCCGACATTGGCGGCCGCCAGCTCGACGGTGCGCTGGCTGAGCATGCCGACGAGGCGCTTCAGGTGGGCGGTCGCCGCGCCGGCCGCGCCCCGCGTCTTCTCGAGCGGCATGATCGCCGCAGCGAAGAAGGCGCCCGCACTGCGGATGAGCGCGGCGCGCTTTTGCGAAGCGCAGCCGGGCAGCACTTCGGTGACCAGGACATGCTCGTGGAACCTGGCCAGGTCCAGGGTCTGCAGGCCGATGCTCAGCGCATACGCCCCAAGCCCGTCGGCCGCCTCCAGCCCCGCGCCCCGGCCGCGCTTGAGGTGGGCGAGCAGGGCCGCGCGGTAGCGTGCCGGCAGGACGGCGGCGCGGCGCTTCACGCGGTTCCGATCCGGCGCGCGACCAGGCGCACGGAGCGGGCGGAGCGGATCGCCAGCTTCTGGGTGCTGGCGATGTCGGCCTTGAGCCCGCGCGCACTGCCGTGCGCCTCGTGTTTTAGCGAC
>JACDGQ010000384.1 GCA_013821615.1 Planctomycetota bacterium | reverse complement strand
GTGCGGGGTGCGGGGTGCGGGGTGCGGGTGCAAAGAGTCGGTGAGTGGGGATCAGCGCAAATTGAAGGCGAACGAGGACGGGCGCGCGGCGGATATGGATGCGTCCGGACCACGGCAAACGGCTGAATGACCGTGACCTGATCGACCCAACCGGCGTGGTGGCAACCCAGCCGCGCGATCGGTACACCGCACTCCGCACCCCGCACTCCGCACTCCGCACTCTCCGCCCCACACCGTACCAGCGCTCACCCCTCGTCCCCGAGCAGCCCGAGCGCCTGCGCCTGCTTCATCAGCGCGCCGACCTTGGCCGGGTCCTTGCCGTGGAGCATGCGTTGCAGCACGGCGGTCAATGACAGGTTCTTGAGGTCGTTGCTGCCCAGCCCGGCGAGCGCCCCCTTGAGGTCGTCGGGCAGGCTGCGCCCGCCCTCCAGGTACTCGCGGCCGAGGTGCTGGATGACCTCGCTCGACGCCACCGTGGCGTCGATGCCCTTGCCCAGGGCCATGGCCTTGACGAAGCGGTCGAAGAACTGCCCGTCGCCGCCGATGATCTCGAACTTGGCGTTCTTCATCGACTCGGCCAGGACATGCGCGCGGCTCTCGGCGATGGTGACGTCGCCGGCGATGCGCTGCTTCTCGATCTCGACCTGCTTCTCGAGGCGCATGCGGAACTCCTCGTGCCCGCGCGTCTCGCCGGTGAGCTTGGCCATGGCCGTGGACTTCTCGGTCAGGCCCTTGGCCTCGGCGAGCATGCGCTGCTCGACCGCGGAGGCCTCGGCCTGGCCGACCTCGGTGATGGCGCGCGCCGAGGCCTGGCGGACCTCGACCTCGAAGAGGCCGCGCTTGCGCGCCGCCTCGGAATCGGCCTCGGCGACGCGGGCGTGGGCCAGGCCCTGCTTCTCGGAGGCGATGGCGTCGGCCTCCTTGACCTTGGCCTGGGCCAGGCCGGCGGCGGCGGCCTCGGCCTGGTGGCCCTCGGCGCGGCGCACCGCGGCCTGCGCGCCCTTCTCGGCGGCGTTCAGGTCGGCGTCGGCCAGGACCAGCTGCTGGCGCGCGGCGAAGGCCGCGGACTGCTCGCCGGCCTCGGCGGCCTTGACGGTCTTGATGCGCGACTGCTCGGCCTCCTGGGTGGCCTTGGTGACGGCCACCTCCTTCTCGCGGTTGGCGGTCATGCTCGCGCGCACGTCCTTGATGCGCTCCTCCTCCTCGGCGACCTTCTTCTCGACCGCGACGCGCTCGCGGATGACCTCGGCGATGTTCTTGCGCTCGACGGCGATGATCTTCTCCTTCTCGATGGTACCGAGCTCGACCGCGCGCTCGCGGTTGATGGCCTCGAGCTTGCGGTTCTTCTCGATGCGCTCGCCCTCGACCGCGACCGCGCCCTCGCGGTTCTTGGCGGCGACCTCGACCTCGCGCTGCGAGTTCTCGCGCAGGATGCCGAGCTCCTGCTCGGTCGACAGGCGTGCCTCTTCTGCGCGCTTGTGCTCCTCGAACTGGACTTTCTGCTGTTCCGCGGTCTCGCGCGCCTGGGTGGTGGCGATCTCGCGGCGCTGCTTGGCCTCGGCCTCGGCCTGCTGGCGCTCGAGCGCGAGCAGCACCTCGCGGGTCTCGACGTCCTGCTTCTTGATGATCTTCTCGCCCTCGCGCTGGATCTCATTGGCCTTGATGCGCTGCTGAGTGGTCAGGTCGATGATCTTCTTGCGCCCTTCGCTGTCGAGGATGTTGTCGGGATCGAGCAGCTTGAGCGGGGTCTGCTCGAGGAAGTCGATGGCCGCGTCCTCCAGGCTGTAGCCGTTGAGGTCGCGGCCGATGATGCGCACGATCTGGTCCTTGAACTGGTCGCGCTCGTTGTAGAGGTCGATGAAGTTCATCTTCTTGCCGACGGTCTTGAGCGCCTCCGAGAACTTGGCCTGGAACAGTTCCTCGAGGGTGCCGCGGTCGCTGGCGCGGATCACGCCGACCGCGCCCGCGACCTTGAGCACGTCCTCGGTGGTCTTGTTGACGCGCACGAAGAAGGTCACCTTGATGTCGGCGCGGATGTTGTCCGAGCAGATCAGCCCGTTGGACCCCTGGCGGTCGACCTCGATGGTCTTCAGCGAGATGTCCATGATCTCGACGCGGTGGATGATCGGGATGATCAAGGCACCGGTAAAGGTGACGTCAGGCTCTTTCTTCAGCTTGTTGACGATCATCGCGAAGCCCTGGTCGACCTTGCGGTAGCAGCTCTTGACCATGATCAGCATGCCCAGACCGAACACCCCGACGACCGCCACCGCGGCGGCGCCGAGGATCAGCATGTTGGTGGTGCCGTCTGCGACGGTGATGATATCAGCCATGATCGCGCTCCTGGGTGGTGCCTGCCTTGCGCCGGTATCGCGCCGGGCAGGGAACCATCACTGTGGAGGGGCGCGGCGGCTTTCCAGCGAAACCGGTCCCGCCACGGGACGCGGCGCGCCCGCCGCATCGCCATCCGCCGGTGGGCGGAGCAGGCCGTCCACGGCGTCCGGTTCCAGGTGCGCGTAGGGCGCGACCACATAGACTGCACGGTGCGGCAGGTAGTCGACGACCACCGCCATGTCGTGCTTGGCGAGGCGCACGCCTTCGCGGCACACCACGTTGAGCAGCAGTTCCGGCCCCTGCGCCGCGACCGCAGCGGTGCCGAAGCCCTGGTCGACCACCAGCGAGGTGATGCGCACCGGCCGCCCGACCAGCGAGGCTTCGCCGTGCTCGTCGTGCATGGTGAAGATCCGCCGCAGCGGCCGCACCGCATAGCCGGTGATGACCACCGCCGGCACGCAGACCGCGGCGAGCAGCAGCGCGAACAGCAGGTGGCCGACCCACGGCTCGACGGCCGTGCGCAGGCCAAGGTCGAGGGCCATGGCCTGCAGCCAGGCGAGGAAGACGATGCCGGTGGCGGTGATGGTGATCGGCACCTGACCGAGCGAGAGGAACTCGAAGAAGCCATGCGCCGCGTGCCCGCCGACTCCCGTATCAGGGCCGTGGGTGCCCGCTCCCGCATGCGGCGCGTGGCCACCGTGACCGGCACCCCCGTGCCCGACGTCGACATGTCCATGACCGCCCAGGTGCAGCAGGTCGAGATCGAGCGCGCCCACGATCACCGACAGCCAGTACAGCACCACCAATGCCAGCAGACCGGAATAGATCGCCGTGGGCATGGCGATCAGTGCGTGGAGGAACGGGTCCATGGTATGAGCGTAATCCGGAGCGGACCGCGGTCATCAGGAATCGGGGTGGCTGGTGGCCAGGAGCGGACGGCGGACGGCTGGCGGCTGACGGCGGTGACACCATGCGCCGTTTTCTCCGACCGCGAGCCGCAGCTCAGCACGGACACGCAGGCTTCCCCAGACCTGGAATGGACGGCTGCCAGCCGTCAGCTGCCAGCCGTCAGCCCTTATCCGTCACCGCGTCGGCACCGGACCCGGCCCATTCGTCGGCTCTATGGGCACCGTCCACAACCCCTCCGGCGACGCCGCGACGAAGCGGTCCGCGGTCATGCCCAGCAGGGTGGCGGTCGCGGGCAGGTGGCGGGTGCGGCGCTGCGGGGCGAGCGTGCCATGATTGATGAAGCTGATCTGCAGGCCCTTCCACACCACCAGGTCGTGGTAGCCGTCGGCGGCGAAGCCGTAACTGAGGATCTTCACCGGGCGGTCGGAGGTGCTGGCGACCTTGCCATGGGCGAGCGTCCAGCTCGCTCCCGCCTTGGTCACCCAGCGGTCGCCGCCCTTGCCGGTCAGCGGCGCGAGCTGGAACACCGGTGGCAGCTGATCCGTCTGGGTCTCGACCTGCTGCGCTCCGGCCGGGGTGAGCAGGACCAGGTCCTTGCCCCCGGTCTGGGCGAGCACGCCGCCGTCGAGGGCGCGGTAGATGCGGCCCCTGCCGATCGGCTTCACCACCCCATCGAGCACGGCGATGGTGCCATCGACGCCCTCGATCCAGAGGCGGCCCGCGCCGTCGACGGCGAGCGCGCTGGCCGCCGGCAGGCCGAGCGGCACCGTACGCCCGCCGGCTACGCCCAGCACCGCCCCGGTCTGGGC
>JACDGQ010000383.1 GCA_013821615.1 Planctomycetota bacterium | reverse complement strand
CGCCCGACCCCGCCTCGCCGCGGCCAGGCGGCAAGGCGGGGTCGGTGCCGAGCTGCAGGTCGACGGTGTCGCCGCGCGCGTACATGAATTCCGCCGCGTCGGCGCCGTTGACCCAGGGAGTGTCGTCCTGGACCTCCCAGCCGGCGTGCAGGCCGGCGGTGTCCCAGGCAAGCGCGGCGCGCACCTTGGCGTTGTCCTGGCGGGAGAACGCGACCACCGCCGCGGCCGGGAAGTCGTGCGCCAGATCACCGGTGAAGGCCGGCGTGGCGTGCGGGACCGCGAGATGGCGGGCGCCCTCGGCGAGCTCCAGCGAGCGCCGGCGGTAGGCGCCGGCGACCTCGACGTCCTCGGCGCTCAGCGCGAGTGTGCCGCCGGGCAGGGCCTTGATGTCCTCCAGCCCGGTGACCGCGAGATTCCAGAAGCTGGCGTGGCCGGCCTGCAGCGAGATGGCGCCGTCGGCGCCCTGCACCAGCGCACCGCCGAAGGCCTCCTCGCCGGCGCCCGGCGGGCAGTGGCTGACGTCGACGCCGGGCGTGGCCTTGGCTGGCCACGCGACCTTCATCGCGTCGCCCTCGAAAAAATGCGTCAGGTAGTAGCCCTGCTCGGTGAGCACGTGCCACTCGCCCTTGTTGGTCGGCACCACCCACACGTTGCCGACCGGCGCGGGCAGCTTGGCGGCGCCGACGATGTCGTAGGCGCCGCGGATCATGCCGACCTCGGGCGCGACCGCGCGGTGCGAGCCGTGCACGCCGGTGAAGTTGCTGGGGTAGGTCCACATGCGCTGGCCGCTGGCGACGTCGAAGCACTCGAGGGTGGTGTGGTCTTCGCCGTAGAGGCCGTTCCACAGCACGAAGCGCCCATCGACCGAGCCGTGGTTGTGCTGCGCGCCCATGCCGCCGCGCAGCCGGCCGTCCTCGGGGCCGGGCAGGCGGTGCGCCTGGTCGAGGTCGTAGCGCGGCGCATGGCAGGCCGTCCAGCCGGTCACCGCCACCTGGTACATGCTGCCGCAGAACGCCAGGTCGGGGGTCATCGGCATGTACCAGCCCTGCAGCCAGCCTTCGAGCCGGTCGGGCCAGGCCTGGACCTCGTCAGGCTGCTCCAGGCCGTCGTCGTTGGCGTCCGCCCACACCACCACCTGCTTGGTGTGGTCGTCGCGGCTGATCTTCGTGCGCAGCTTCCACACCCCGTCGCCGAGGCGCTCGAAGATGCGCACCGGCGCGCCATCGCCGAGGAAGCCGGGCGTAACCGCCAGGTAGAGCCGGCCGTCGGGGCCGCTGCCGAAGCGCGCCGCGCCCACCCCGTCGCGGGTGACCACGCCCAGGCAGGTGGCGCGGCCGGTGGCCGCGTCGATGCGCCACTCGCACCCCTGGCCGATCATCAGATAGGGGTCGCGCGGGTTGATCGCCCCGCCGATGGCGCCGTACGAGGCCGCGCCGAAATACTCGGCGCGGAAGGTACCGCCGGCGGCGTCCCAGACGCTGACGCGGCGCGGCGCGGCATCGTCCTCGGCCACCCACAGCTGGCCAGTGCCGTCGACGGCGAGCCCGCTGATCGCGAGCATGCCCTCGCGGTCCCACGGGCCGAGCATCGCGCGGCCTTCCGGGCGGCCGATGGTGCGCGGGCCGCTGCCATCAGCGGCGAAGGCCTGGACGTGGTGGTGGGCACCGCGGATGCCAAGGTAGATCTCGCCGCCGGGGCCGACGGCGAGCGCCGACACCCAATCCTCCTTGGCGGCGAGGCGCGCGCTGGCGGCCACTGCGCCGTCGCCGCCGTCCGCGGGGAAGACCAGGACGCGCGCGCTTTCCGACAGGACGTAGACGCGGCCGTCGCGACCGACCTGTAGCGCGGACGGCTTGCGCACCGCGAAGCGGCGGACCTCCAGGCCGGTGCGGGCGTCGACGGCCACCACCAGGTCGCGGTCGAAGGACAGGTAGAGCCGGCCGCCGCCGGCAGCGATGCCGTTCGGGCGCTCCGGCGCGCCGCTTTCCGCGCCCCACAGGTCGGCCATGGTCAGATCGGTGCGCTTGAGCGCCGACCATTCGGAGTACGCGCCGGTGCGCGCGTCGACGCGGTAGATACCGCGGGTCGCGTACTGGCCGATGTCGTTCCAGGCGTACACCGTGCCGTCGGCGCAGGCAACCAGGCTGGCGCTGGCCAGCCCGCCGCGGATCTGCTTCCACAGGATGTGCCCCGCGGGGTCGCAAGCGAGCAGCGGCTTGGCGCCCTCGCCGCCGTTCCAGCCGACGTAGATGCGCTCGCCGTCGGCGGCGCAGGCGATCGGGTTGCCGTGGTCGGCGCCCCACACGTCGCCCCATGGCGCGTCCGAGCTGCTCGCCGCCCAGCCGCGCAGGCGCAGGCCGATGCCCGGGTGCCACAGCGCGCCCCAGGTGTATGCCCCGGCCGACAGCGGCTGTCCGGGCGTGCGCACCGACATCGTGCCCAGGCCGTCCCAGCGCACCTCGTGCTCGCCCTTCTGGTAGAACGCGCTGGCCAGCAGCTGGCGCGCCACGCTGCCGTCGGCGCGGAAGATGTTCAGCGACACGTAGCCGTCCGCGTCGAGGGTGAAGCGCAGCGGCTTGAAGCCCTCGGGCTCGCGACTGCGCGCCAGCCCCGTCCAGTCCACCGCCGGCAGCCCGTCGACCAGGCGCACCGGGAACTCGCGGCCGTCGGAGAGGCGCTGGGCGCGCGGCGCGCGGTGGCCAGCGCCCTCGAGCGTGGCGAAGCCCCACGAGTTGGGAGCGGTGAAGGTGAACACGCGGTCGAGGCCGCCGCCGCCTTTGAAGATGTCCTTGATGGTCAGGCGGCCGCCGCCGGCGATGTTGAAGTTGGGCTCGGCGGTCATGCACAGGCGCGCGCCCGCGACCGGCTGCCAGCCATCGCGCGTCACCAGCGCCCACGGGATGAACAGCTCCTGGTCGTAGCCGCGCTTGTCAGCATGGACGCGGAACGCCTGCAGCCCGCCGCGCTCCCTGCCCTCGCAGACGCCCTCCTTGAAGCGCCGGCCCCAGCTGACGTTGATGGTGTCGAATCCATCGCGGTCGCGCCAGCATGAGAGGTGGGTGGTGCGGCAGCCGGGCGGGTCGTCCTGGTCGCGGACCTCTTGCGGCGCGGGTGCGGCGGCGGCCGCCAGGGCCGCTGGTGGCGCGGTCAGCAGGCGCACCTGCAGGCAGTCGCCGTTGAAACCGTAGTCACCCTTGATGCTGCCCGGGTTGCTCAGCGGCGTGAGATCCCGCCAGCGCGCGAACAGATACAGCCCGCGCGCGTCCCACATCGCGTGCAGCCACACCCCGTAGGAGTCGCGCGCGTTCTCAACGTCGCCGCAAGCGAAGACCCCGGAACTGAGATCCCAATCATCGCTGGCGCCGTCCACCGTCACCGGGCCCGGCGCCGGGAGGATGTGCATGTCGATGTTCTCGGTCTCGGTCGCGGCCAGGCGCGCGGTGCAGGTCGCGAACAGCAGCAGGGCGATGAGGCTCAGGGCGGGTGTCGGGCGGGGCATGGCGGCTTCCTCGAGTGATGGCGGCGCGGATTTCGTACTACACTATCTACTTGCTAGTTTGTAGTGAACGGCTGCGGCACGGCGCTGTGACAGCCGCGCCCGCGCGGCCCGCGCCGCGCCTGGCTCATTCGCAGGTGAACGTCCCAAACGTCGCCGGCACCATCCAGGCTTCGCTCGGCGCGTCGTTGACCAGGTTGGTGGCGGGGTTTGACCAGTAGGTGCGCGCCACGTCGCTGCGCCCGCCGCCGTCGGAGGAGATGAAGCCGGCGTCGCCGCGCAGCTCCAGTCCGCTCTGCGGCGCCATGCCGAGTTCCGCCCACGGCACCGCGGCCTCGACGTAGTAGCCGTGAGCATCGACGGTGACCGCGACCTCGGCGGTGGTCAGCAGCGTCACGCGGTCGAAGTGGCGATCGCCGACCGGGGACCGGTAGGTGAGTCCCGCGCCCGGGGGCGCCGATTGGTCGACGGGACGCATCAGCACGCACAGCGGCCGGCCGGCGCAGGGCGCGAAGAGCAGGCGCAGGTGCCCGGCGCCGACCGCGCCGTCCGCCGGCGGC
>JACDGQ010000382.1 GCA_013821615.1 Planctomycetota bacterium | reverse complement strand
AGCACCGGCATTGTCAATGAAAATATTTCCCGGAACCACTACGCAAACTCCTGCAGAACATCAACTTACCCGCTAAGTTTACAGGCATTGCCCTGCAGGGCTCTCGACTGTTTTATGGCACGTTTCCCAGGGCGCTGCCCTGGGCTGGGATTGGTGCGCGCCGTTGGCGCTCTCGATTCCCCTGCCGGCGATGTCCCCGATTCAGGGGCGGCACGCGCCGGCGACTTCCCGTCAGAGATTATCCTCAATGATCGACTGCGCCCCCCTCAGCAGCGTGCGGTATTCCTCCGCGTGTTCGCCGCCCGGGATCTCCTTCTCGACCACCCCGGCGTTGCTGTCGTGGCTGGGGTCGTCGTCGTGGGTGGCGACCTGCTTGTCGGCGCCCAGGGCAAAGCTGTCGGGTGACCAGCGCGGGGCCATGGTGCCGGTCATCACCGCGTGGTGGGCGTCGACATGCAGGGTGCCATCCTTGTCGCGGTAGGCCTGGGCGCGGTAGGCGACCGCGACCTGGCCCTGCGCGCCGCCCTGGCCGTTGACCGCGACCAGGGTCACGACCCACGCCGGGCGCAGCAGGCCGGCGCTCTCTTCGACGACGATGAGGGTGCGATAGTCGTCCCAGCGCACCCACCACGCGCCGGCCTTCGCAGCCGCGAATGGCGGCTTGAGCGGCGGCAGCTCGCGCGCGCCGGTGCCGTCCTGGCTGAGCGGGGCGCGCTGCTCGATGTCGACCGGCGGTTCGATGAGGACCCGCGGAACCGGGGGGAAGTCGGGCAGCACCTCGTCGACCGCCACGCCGCGCGCCGCCAGCGCCAGCAGCGCGGCCGCGAACAGCAGCGAGGAAGCGCGGAGGGGTGCCAGGCGCGCGCCCATCGCCGGCCTAGAACGACCGGCGCTGGCGGGTCGAGGGGATGCCGTCGGCGATGCGATACTTGGTCACCGTGCGCCGGCTGATGTCGAGGCCCTCCTTGGCGAGGATGTCGGCGACCTCCTGGTCGGAGAGCGGGTTCTTGACGTCCTCGGCGTGGATCAGCTTCTGGATCTTGAGCTTCACCGACTTCGAACTCTCGGCCTCGCTGCCGTCCTGGGTGGCGATGCCGCCCGAGAAGAAGCTGCTGAGCGGGATCACGCCGCCCGGGGTCTGGATGTACTTGTCCTTCACCGCGCGGCTGACCGTGGCCACGTGCATGCCGATCTTGTCGGCGATGTCCTGGCGCATCAGCGGGCGCAGGTTCTCGACGCCGCCTTCGAGGAAGGCGGTCTGGTGCTTGATGATCTCGCTGACGATGCGCAGCAGGGTGCGGCGGCGCTGGGCCACCGCGTCGATGATGAAGCGCGCGCCGGAAATCTTCTCCTTGAGATACGAGCGCTCTTTCTGATCGGCACTCTTTTCATAGAGCTGGAAGTAGGCCTCGCTGACCGTGACCTTGGGCAGGTGGCCGTCGGGGACGCTCACCACCCACTGGCCGCGCTCGTCACGCTCGACCACCACGTCGGGCACCACGTACTGGCTGGCGCCGGAGGCGAAGCACAGCCCGGGCTTGGGGTCGAGCTGAGCGATGACCTCGACGCCCTCCTTGACGCGCTCGACCTCGACGCCAAGCGCCTGGGCGATGACCGGCAGGCGGTTCTTGAGCGCGTCCTCGAGATGGTCGCGGATCAGCGCCATCTCGAAGCCGTTGTCGCCCGGCTCGCGCGCCAGCTGCAGCAGCAGGCAGTCCTTCAGGTCGCGCGCGCCGACGCCGGCGGGATCGCAGCGGCGCACCGCCTCCCAGGCGACCTCGGCGGTCTCGAGCTTCTCCTCGGGGACCAGCTCGACGAGCGGCAGATCGAGAAAACCACGCGGGGAGAGCTGCCAGCAGATCTCCTCCGCCATCTCCATGACCTCGGGGGTCAGCTCCATGAAGCGCAGCTGGTCGAGCAGGTGCGAGGCCAGGCTCGGCGGCCGGTCCGGCGCGGCCTCGAGCGCGGCCATCTTGTCGGGGCCGTCGTCATCGCCACCCAGGCCGTTGGCGGATTTGGGCTTCCACAGCCAGTCCTGGCCGTCGTCCTTGAAGCGGTCGCTGACCTCGATCATGCCGGCATCGACCGGGGTGTTCGACTCGCGGCTCGCGCGGTCGTCGGCCAGGCCAGAGAGGCTGTCCGAACCCGCCTCGCCGCCATCCCCCCCCTCGCCGCCGCCGTCGCCGCCGTCCTGGATCTCGAGGACCGGGTTGGTCTCGACTTCGCTCATGATGCGCTCCTCGAGCGCCATTTGCGGCAGCAGGAGGATCTCGATCGACTGGATCATCTGCGGCGTGAGCTTGAGCCGCTGCTCCATCCGCATGTTGAGGTTCTGGCGCATCTGCAGGGCCATGGACGTTCCTCACTCGGGTGGCACGACGTTTCGGGGACTGGCCCGACCGTCGCGGTGTCCGGGCTAAGCAAATCCTACGCCAATGGGTTTCCGGTGGCAAGCCTCAGCCGGGCGAAAGGCACGGTTGCATCGATTCTGCAAGGGATTTCCGCCTGCACCTTGCCCACGAGGCGGGTGTGGAGTACCAAAAGGTGACCCTCCCTGCGCTGCCGGGAGCAAGGATCCCGTCCATGACTAACGGCGCAGTCGGGTTGGCGAGCACAGCGACCACCTGGGTGACCGCGCAGCGGGTGATCCTGGCCAATTCCTGGTGCGATCGCGGCCGGCTGGACGCTGCGCGCGACCGCCTGACGGGGCTGCACCCGGGCGACGGGCGCACTCTGACGCGCCGCCTGGCCGAAATGCACATCCTGACCCAGGAGCAGGCCGGCGACCTCGAGGGCATCCTCGAACTGCAGCCGCATTTCGGCGGCTACAGCCTCGAGCGCAAGCTCGGCTCCGGCGGCATGGGTACGGTCTACCTGGCCACCCAGACGAGCACCGGCCGGCCGCTGGCGCTCAAGATCATCAACAACCGCATCAAGGAGGACGCCGACTTCGTCGGGCGCTTCCAGCGCGAGACCAAGGCCCTGGCCGCCCTGCGCCACGCCCACATCGCCGAGGTCGTCGAGAGCGGCGACAGCGATGGCACCTGCTACATGGCGATGGAGCTGATCCGGGGGCCGAGCCTGGCGCACCTGCTGCACGAGCACCAGGTGCTGCCCGAGGCCTATGTGCTGAATCTCGCCCGCCAGGTCGCCGAGGGCCTGGCCTACGTGACCACGACCTCGGGCCTGGTGCACCGCGACCTCAAGCCGGAGAACATCCTGGTCGCGCGCAACCAGGCGGCGCAGGAGCCCTTTCCCGCCGACGACGTCGCCAAGCTCATCGACTTCGGCCTGGTCAAGCCGGTCAACGACGATGAGCACCTGACCCAGACCGGCATGACCATCGGCACGCCCCTCTACATGTCGCCGGAGCAGATCCGCGGCGACAAGCTCGATCTGCGCAGCGACATCTACGGCCTGGGCGCGACCGTCTACCACCTGCTGACCGGCGTCACGCCATTCAGCGGCGGCAGCCCGGGCATGATCATGAGCGCGCACCTCACCCAGCCCGTGCCCGACCCGGGCGAGCGTGTGCCCGGACTGCACCCGCTGACGCGCAAGCTGGTGATGACGGCCATGGCCAAGGACCGCGAGCAGCGCTTCCTCAATTTCCCGGCGCTGATCGGCTCCCTCCAGGCCGCCCTCGCCGCGATCAGCGAGAAGCAGGGTCAGGCGCCCAAGCTGTTGCGCAAACCGCTGGTGTTGAAACCGCCGACGGCCAAGAAGCCGGTCGAGAAGCCGGTCGCACCCGAGCTGGTCAGCGAGAGCGGCGACAGCATCGACGTCCGCATCCTGCAGAAGCACCGCCAAGCGCTCGGCGAGGCCAAGGATCCCACCCAGCGCCAGGTCAACCCGGCGCTGCGCCAGGCCTCGCCCCAGTCCAGCGCCTTCCACGTGCGCCCGGGCGGCGGCGAGGCCCTGCGCCAGATCAACTCCAGCAAGTACTTCAAGCGTGAGGACGGCATCGACACGGGGATCAGCTCAGCCTCGGGCGAGACGCTCGCGCCGCAGCCTGCCGCCACCGGTCGGGAGCAGCAGCCCCTGACCAGCGCCGTAT
>JACDGQ010000381.1 GCA_013821615.1 Planctomycetota bacterium | reverse complement strand
GGACGGCGGTGCGCAGCTATTTGGCGGTGCCGCTGCGCACGCGCTCCGGCCGCATCATCGGCGGCATCTACTGCGCGCACGCCCAGCCAGGCCGTTTCAGCCTGCACCACGAGCGCCTGGTCGCCGGCATCGCCGCGCTGGCCGCCATCGCCCTCGACAACGCCCGCCTGTTCGAGGGTGAGCGCCGGCAGCGCCGCCTGGCCGACAACCGCGCCGGGGAATTGGCCCGTTCCAACGCCGAGCTCGAGCAGTTCGCCTACATCTGCTCGCACGACCTCCAGGAGCCGCTGCGCATGATCAGCTCGTTCCTGGGGCTGCTCGAGGAGCGTTACCGCGAGCAGCTCGACGAGCGCGGGCGCGGCTTCATCGCCCGCGCGGTCGCCGGGGCCAGCCGCATGCAGAACCTGATCCGCGACATCCTGTCCTTCTCGCGGGTCAGCCGCGGTGAACGCGCCGAAGAGCGGCTGGAGCTGCGCGAGGCGCTCGACGAGGCGCTCAGCAACCTCCAGCCGCAGCTCGATGCCGCGCACGCCATCGTCGAGGTCGGCATCCTGCCGGTGGTGCGCGGCAACCGCCTGCAGTTCCTCCAGCTGTTCCAGAACCTGGTCGGCAACGCCCTCAAGTTCACCGACGGCCGGTCACCGCTGATCCGCATCGCCGCACAGCGCGAGGAATCGGGCTGGCGGGTCACCGTCGCCGACAACGGCATCGGCATCGCGCCCGAGCACCACCGCCGGATCTTCCAGGTCTTCCAGCGCCTGCACGGGCGGGAGCGCTACGAAGGCACCGGCATCGGGCTGAGCCTGTGCGAGAAGATCGTCCTGGCGCACGGCGGCACTATCGGCGTCGAGTCGCAGCCGGGTGAGGGCGCGACGTTCTGGTTCACTCTTCCCGATGGGGAGAGCAGCGGGGTCATGGCCGCGGTGCAGGGCACGCCCCTGGGGGACGGCATCTCCTGACCGCCTGATTGGCACGGATGACGCGGCGGTTCCAGCCCGTGATCCGCCCCCAACAGCATCTCGTGCCCGACCCCATGGCGTGGGCGCCCACCAGCGGTTACCATTCGTCATGACCGATCAGGCTCAGCCGCCATCACTCCCGCCGCCGACGAGCGTAGGCACAACCACCAGGTTGGCACCGGCGATCCTGGTCGTCGACGACAATCCCGGCGACATCGAGCTGGTGCGCATCGCGTTCGAGATGAGCGACATCGAGGTGCGCCTGGACTGGGCGACCGACGGCCATGAGGCCATGCGCCGCCTGGAACGCTGCCTGGGCGGCGCCGCGGCGCTGCCCGATCTCATCCTGCTCGACCTCAACATGCCGCGCGCCAACGGCTTCGAAGTCCTGCGCTTCCTGCGCGACATCGGTCTATCTGAGCGCATCCCGGTGATCGTGCTCTCGACCTCGCGTCAGGCCGAGGATCGCCGCCGTTGCCTGGAGCTGGGTGCGCGCGAATTCCGCACCAAGCCCGAGCTGATCCGCGACCTGGTGGACATGGTCCGCTCGCTGCAGCCGTACCTCAAGGAAAAGTGACGGTCCGCCACGCATCTTCCGCACGCGGATGATGCGGTGAAGACGCCGTCTGCGCGGTTCCGATCCCGGTCACAACCCCAGGCGCTGGCGCTTGCGCCACAGCGTGGACGGCTCGATGCCGAGGATGCGCGCGGCCTCGTCGAAGGTGTCGGTGCGCGCCAGGACCTTGCGGATGTGCTCGGTCTCGATGACGTCGAGCGAGCAGTTGCCACCCAGGTTGGGCGCCGGCTCGGCCTGCCCGCGCAGACGCGGCGAGAAGGCCTCCGGCTCGATGGTGCGCGATGGCCACAGCACGGTGATGCGCTGTAATTCGTTGCGCAACTCGCGGACATTGCCGGGCCAGGCGTAGGCGACCAGCAGGTCGCGCGCCGCCGGCGACAGCTCGCGCACCGGCGCCCCGGTCGCCGCCGCGAAGCCGGCAAGCAGCTTCATCGCCAGCAGGATGATGTCCTCCTTGCGGTCACGCAGGGGCGGCAGGGTGATCTCGACGACGTTGAGGCGGTAGAGCAGATCCTCGCGGAAGCGGCCCTCCGTCACCGAGGTCTCGAGGTTGCGATTGGTGGCGGCGACGATGCGCACGTCGGCCTGGCGGGTGCGCGTGTCACCGAGGCGCTCGTAGCGCTGCTCCTGCAGGAAGCGCAGCAGCTTGGCCTGAACCGCCTGGCTGAGGTCGCCGAGCTCGTCGAGGAACAGCGTCCCGCCTTCGGCGGCCTCGACCTTGCCGCGCTGGTCGGCGACCGCACCGGTGAAGGCGCCCTTGACGTGGCCGAACAGATCGCTGGTCATCAGCTCGTCGGCCAGGGCCGGGCAGTTGACGGTCACGAACGGCCCCTTGGCGCGCTCGCTGCGCTGGTGCAGGGCCTGCGCGAACATGCTCTTGCCGGTACCGTTCTCGCCGCGCAGCAGCACCGGGATGTCGGCGAGCGCGGCACGCCCGACCATCTCGAGCGCGGCGCGCATCGCCGGCGACGACGAGCTGGTGTCGATTTCGAGGCGCCCGCCGCCGCGCTCGAAGGCCGCGAGGTTGCTGGCGATGCGCCGGCTCTCGCGCACGTGCGCCACCAGTTCGCGCACCTGCAGCTGGGTGAACGGCTTGGGCATGTAGTTGCTGGCGCCGGCCTTCATCGCCTGCACCGCGGTCTCGTACGAGGCGAAGGCGGTGATCACCACGATCTGCAGGTTGGGATTGGCCGCGACCAGGCGCGGCAGCAGGGTCAGACCATCGTGCTCCGCGATGCGCAGGTCGCAGAAGGCCAGGTCGTAGACGTGGTCGCGCAGGTAGGCGAGCGCGGCCTCGGGCGCCGCTGCGATGTCGGTCTGGCAGCCCATGCCCTTGAGGTCTATGGCCATACGCGCACACAGCTGGCGATCGTCGTCGATCACCAGGATGCGCAGGGGGGTGGGGGCGGTCTCGGTCTGGGCGGAAACGGTCGGGGTGGTCATGAGTTCGGTCATTAGGTATCCGTCACAAGGTGCGCGCAAGCGCTGATGCTGAGCTGCTGGCAGGGGTCCGGGTGCTGGTGGCGGACCGGCGGACCGGCCCTATCGTCCGCCGCCCGGCCACACCAGCCGGACGAGGACGGTCATGGCAGCGCAGATCCTGATCGTCGAGGACAACCCGGACGAGGCCGAGCTGTTCCGGGCCGCCCTGGACGAGGTCGCCGCGGACGTACGCGTGGTGGTGGCCGGCAGCGCCGGCGCCGCGCTCGCGCTGCTCGCCGGCAGTGGGGAATGGCCACTCGTGCTGGTCACCGACCACCATCTGCCCGACCTCAGCGGCCAGGAGCTGATCCGCCGGGTGCTGGCAGAGCCGCGCGGTGCCCTGCTCGGCCTGGTGATGCTCTCCGGCGACACCCATGCGCCCGAGCTGCCTGCGCCGGCCGTGTGGCGGGCGAAGCCCCAGACCTGGAACGCCTGGCGCGCCTGGGCCCGCGAACTGGTCGACGGCCACGTGCGCACTCCCGGCGGCTGAGGCCGGGTACCAGTCGTTCACGTCCGGGCGGATTGCGGCAAGGCGGTTCGACATCGCCCTCATCAGTGCACATCGCGTGCCATCAGCGCGTGCGGGCGTCCAAAGGGCAGGCCGGCACGGCTGATATCCGTGACATGAATGACGCCCCGGGATCTCATGGGCGGATCCGAGGTCATGCCCACCACTGCGGAGCGCGGTCCGGTCAGGGCCCAGATCGTGCATTGCGCAGTGTTCACTGCCCCGCGAACGACAGGTGCACGGTGGTGCCGCGCCCCGGCGCCGATTCCAGCCAGGCGCGGCCCCCATGGCCTTCGGCGACCGCGCGGCAGATGGCCAAGCCGACTCCGGCGCCGTATTCGGGACCGCGTCCACCGGTGGCGAACAGCCGGAAGAGGTGGGCTTGGTCGCGCGGCTCGATGCCGCGTCCGCGATCGGCGACGCTGAGCACGGCCATCCCATCCGCATGGGCGAGGCTGATCACCGCCTGGGCCGGCGTGCCGGGCAGGGCGAAGGCCGCGGCGTTGCCGAGCAGGTGGGCGAGCGCCAGGGCGACCTGCCGCGCAGCGCAGCGC
>JACDGQ010000380.1 GCA_013821615.1 Planctomycetota bacterium | reverse complement strand
GCTTGGAGTCGGAACCAGCCGAGTACAACTCGGCGATCCCAGGAAGCGGTCCACCGGCTACGCGCGCCCGTAGGCGCGAACCGACGCAGCCGCGACGGCTCCGGATACAGGACGTGCCAACCCGATCCGGGAACCCCGGTTGCTTGCCGAGACTTCGACACCGCCAGCACCCGACCGTCAACCCGCTTCGCCATCCACAGTACCGCTTCCTGTCCCACCTGGTTCCCAAGTCACTGGCGCGACCTTCCGCGCCAGCTATCGTGGTAGCGCTTCCACTCCGGTCCCTTCCGCGAAAGCCCCCTGACCATGCGCACCGCCGCCGTCCTCGCCCTGCTCGCCTCCGCCGCCGCCGTCTGCGCGTCCGACGCGCTGCCGGACTTCCGCTTCCGCGTCGAGACGCTGTTCGAGAACATCCCGCAGCCGATGGAGCTGAAGCTCGCGCCCGACGGCCGTTTGTTCTTCAACGAGTACGGCGGCAAGCTGAAGATCTATCATCCGGATACGCGCCAAATCGTCGAGGCCGGCCAGCTCGACGTCTTCACCGGGCAGGAGAACGGGTTCCTCGGCTTCGCGCTCGATCCGAAGTTCGCCGAGAACGGCTTCATCTACTGCCTGCACTCGCCCAAGGGCTTCGAGGGCCAGTACCTCAGCCGCTTCGTGATGCATGGCGACACCCTCGACGTGGCGTCGGCGAAGCTGGTGCTGTCCTTCCCGGAGCAGCGCAAGGAATGCTGCCACCACGCGGGCTCGATGGCGTTCGCGCCGGACGGCTGCCTGCTGTTCACGGCCGGCGACAACACCGATCCGTTCAACGACTCGAACGGCTACGCGCCGCTCGACCAGCGCGCAGGCCGCGAGCCGTGGGACGGCGAGCGCACCGCGGGCAGCACCGACAGCTTCAACGGCAAGATCCTGCGCATCCGCCCGACGGCGGACGGCGGCTACGAGATCCCGCCGGGCAACCTGTTCCCCAAGGGCACGCCCAAGACCAAGCCCGAGATCTTCGTGATGGGCTGCCGCAACCCCTGGCGCATGACCATCGACTCCGCCACCGGCTTCGTCTACTGGGGCGAGGTCGGTCCCGATGCCGGCGATGACGGCCCGCGCGGCTCGCGCGGCTACGACGAGATCAACCAGGCGCGCAAGGCCGGCAACTTCGGCTGGCCGTTCTTCGTCGGCAACAATTTCACCTACACCGCCTACGACTACGAAACCAAGCAGTTCGGCAAGGCCTTCGACCCGCTGCACCCGCTCAACAGCAGCGTCAACAACACCGGCCTACGCGAGCTGCCACCGGCGCAGCCGGCGATGATCTGGTGGCCCTACCGCAAGCCGGTCGACTTTCCCGAGCTGGGCGAAGGCGGCCGCACCGCCTGTGCAGGCCCGGTCTTCCACTACCAGCCATCGTTCGAGAAGAGTGACGGCTTCCCCAAGGAGTTCGACGGCTGCCTGCTGTTCTGGGACTGGCAGCGCCCGTTCATCCGCTGGGCGCGACTCGACAAGGCCGGCGACTTCCACGGCACCGAGCCCTTCACCGGCGCCATCGTCACCGGCAACCAGGCCGATCAGCTCGAGCGGCTGAAGCCGGCCATCGCCGCCGGCGCGACCCTGATCCAGCGCCCGATCGACGCGGTGTTCGCGCCCGACGGCTCGCTGTACGTGATGGATTACGGCGAGACCTGGGGCGCCAATGCCGACGCCAAGGTGGTGCGCATCACCTACGTGCGCGGCAACCTGCCGCCGGTCGCGAAGGCCGCCGCCGAGCCCGCCACGGGCAAGGAGCCGCTGCGGGTGAAGTTGAACAGCGCCGGTTCGAAGGACTTCGAAGGAGCGGCCCTGAAGTACGAGTGGCGCCTGAAGTCCGGCGGGCCGGTGGTGTCCACCGCCGCCGATCCCGAGATCGCCATCGCCGAGCCCGGCAACTACCGCGTCGAACTGCGCGTCAGCGACCCTGAGGGCGCGGTCGGCACCGCCAGCGTCGCGGTCGTGGTCGGCAACACCGCACCGGTGGTCGCGTTCGCCAAGCCGCAGGACGGCGACTTCTACACCCCGGGCCAGGCCATCTCCTACGCCGTCACCGTCACCGACGCCGAGGACGGCTCCTCAGTCGACAAGCCCGGCGATTTCGCCCTGCGCACGCTGGTCAGCAGCACCTTCCTGCACGCCGACGGCAAGATCACGGCGGGCGATCCCGGCTTCGCCATGGTCAAGTCGTCGGACTGCTTCAACTGCCACGCCATCGAGACCAAGATCATCGGCCCGGCCTTCGTCGACGTCGCCACCAAGTACCGCGGCCAGCCCGGCGCCCTCGAGGCGACCGTGCAGCGCGTGCGCAACGGCAGCAGCAAGGTGTGGGGCGAGATCCCGATGCTGGCGCACCCGCAGCACACCGTCGATGAGCTCGCGATCATGGTGCGCTGGGTCTACTCGCTGGAGAAGGGCAAGGGCGGCCCGTCGCTCGCGCGCGGCCTGACCGGCCAGGTCACCGCGCCAAAAGACGATCGCGCCGGCACCTTCCGCCTGGAAGCCACCGCCTCTGACGCCGGCCACGGCGTCGCCACCTCGCTCAGCGGCCGGGCTACGGTGACGCTGCACTCGCGGCGCGCCGAGGCCGAGTTCGCCGAGCTGCACGGGCCGAAGGTGCTGGGCACCTTCCTCGGCTCGATCGACCACGGCCACACCGCGGTCTTCCCCGCCATCAACCTCGCCGAGGTCGGCGCCATCACGGCGCGCGTCACCTCGCCGCGCGCCGGCAGCAGCATTGAATTCCACGCTGGCGCGGCGGACGGCCCCCTGATCGCCACCGTCGCCGTCCCCAACACCGGCGGCTGGGACAAATGGGTCGAGCAGAAGGCCGAGCTGGCGCCCGGCGCGCCGCGCACGCGCAGCGCGGTGGTCGCGGTGTTCATCAATCCCGGCCAGAGCGGGATCATGAACCTGGATTGGGTGCAGTTCGACGGCAAGTGAAACGGGCGGCCGCGGATCCGCCTCCCTGGGATCGCCGAGTTGCACTCGGCTCGGTGGGAGACCCGGCCGAGTACAACGCGGCGATCCCAGGGTCGGCCTTGGATCACCCAGCCTACTCGGCGACGAAGCCCTTCTTGGCGGCCTCGTCGGCGATCGCGGCGTGCATCGCGTCGCCCAGGGTCTTCCCGCCGCTCGCCTGGGCGAGTTTGCGCTCCTCAGCCGCGACGAATGCGGCGCGCGCGACGGCGAGAGCCGCGATCTCGGTCTGCACGGCCTTGCGCTCCGCCGCCTTGACGGCGACGGCGGCCTTCAGGCCTTCCGCGTCCAGGCCGCGCAAGTCTGCGGGCAGCTCCTCCTTGGCGACCTTGGCGAGATCGACCTTGTCCTCCGCGACCGCGTCGACCAAATCCCACGCGGCGTTGCGGTAGCCGGCGCCGGCCTTGCATGCGGTGCGCGCGGCAGCGGCGGAAGGCGCCAACGCGCTGGCGTTGCTGTCCTGGTCGGCCTGGCGCTGCGACATTTCCTTGCGGTCTGCACCGTAGGTGACGTAGGTGCGGTTGAGCGCCTGGTTGAGTTCCGCCAGACGGGCGTCCTGGGGCGCGGCGATCTGCGCCTCGGCCTTGTTCTGGTCGATGCAGATATAAGTGCCCTCACCGAGGCGCGCGCCGGCGTCCCACTCGCCGGCGATGCCCTCCTGCACCGATCCGCAGTGGATGGTGTTGATCTGGATGCCGTGCGAGACCGCCTCGGAACAGGCGATGCGGAAGCCGAACTGGCCCTGGCTGAAGGGCTCGTTGCCGGCGATGAAGATCAGCTTGAGATCCTGCGGCCGCGCGCTCCACGCCAGCTGCGTGACCGCGTTGTGGATGACCTGCCCGCAATACTCGTCGCCGCCGCCGCCATTGATAGCGAAGAGCTGCGCCGACACCGCGTCGAGGTCGTCGCTGAGCGGGATCAGGGGCTGGGCCAGGAACGGCGCGTCGCCGTAGTGGTAGAGTGCCACCTGCAGGTGCGGCCGCACGCCGTTCCGGCGCGTCGCGACCAGCTGGTTGACCACCGACCACAGGTGCGCGCGCGCCTGATTGATCAATCCCGACATGCTGCCCGAATCGTCGAGCAGGATGGCGAGCTGGATG
>JACDGQ010000379.1 GCA_013821615.1 Planctomycetota bacterium | reverse complement strand
TCTTCCGTCCGTCCGCGGCGATCGTCACGGCTCCCAGCCTACGCGTCGACCCCAGGTGCCAGGATCGGCACATGACCGGCCTTCCCGACCTGGGCGCGTGCGCGGACGAGGTGGCGGTCGCGTTCGGCCTGGGTGTGGCGAGCGGCCCGATGCACGAGGTCGCCGGCGGCGAGCAGGCGAGGATCTGGCGGCTGGACACGACGGTGGGGAGCTTCGCGGTCAAGGAGCCGCGGCCGGGCTGCCTGCCTCGGGCGGACGGCGTCGACGTCGCCTTCCAGGAGACGGTCCGGGCCCAAACGGACGTCATCATGCCGATGCCGATGCCGGTACGTCGACCGAGCGGCGCCTACCTGGCACCCATCTCCGACCGTCTCCTACGGGTCTCGTCCTGGGTCGACCTCGAGCCGCCGGACCCGGGCCTCGACCCAGCCGCAGTCGGCCGGCTGCTGGCCGCCCTGCACCAGGTCACGTTTGCGATGCCGGAGGTGCTGCGAGGCAGCGGCGTGGACCCGTGGTACTGGACCCCGGTCGGTGAGCCGGTGTGGTCGGAGCTGGCCGGTCGGCTGAAGGCCGCCGAAGCGCCGTTCGCCGCGACCCTCCGTGGGGAGGTGCCACACCTGGTCGCCCTCGAGGATGTGCTCGAAGCCCCGCGCGACCTCCGGATGTGTCACTGCGACCTCTGGTCGGACAACGTCCTGCGGTCGACCTCGGGCGAGATCTGCGTGATCGACTGGGACAGCTGCGGGCCGGCCGACCCTAGTCATGAGCTCGCTTGCGCCGTCTTCGAGTTCGGCCAGGGCGATGCCGCGCGCCGACAGGAGCTGTCCGACGCCTACCGCGCCGCCGGCGGCCCGGACGGCGAACACGCCGCCGATCGCGAGGCGGCGCTGCCGCTGATCGCGCGTCGCCTCGCCGCGGGCGCGACCACTATCCTGGTCAAGGCCAGCCGCTCCGCCGGGCTCGAGACCGTGGTGCGCGCGCTGGTCGACGTCCCCACCGGCCGCCACGCCGGGGTCTCGACGCCATGATGAGCCGCCTCAACAACCTGCTCGCCGACTGGGGCGTCTACTGGGGCCCGCTGCGCCTGCTCGACTACGTCACCACGCGCGTGGTGCTGGCGGCGCTGACCGCGTTCATCCTGATGCTGGTGGCGATGCCGCCGCTGATCCGCTGGCTGAAGCGCAAGAAGTTCGGCGAGTCCGGCGCCAAGGGCGACGGCGCGGTGGTGGTCGATGCGATGCGCGAGGGCAAGAAGGGCACGCCGACCATGGGCGGGCTGGGGCTGGTGGCGTGCATCGCGCTGACCGGGCTGCTGTGGTGCGATCCGCTCGAGCTGCGCACCTGGCTGCTGCAGTTCGGGCTGCTGTCGTTCGCGCTGGTCGGCTTCCTCGACGACCGCACCAAGATCTTCAAGGGCGCCAAGGGCACGCCGTCGTCGGTGAAGCTCGGCATCCAGCTGCTCGCCGCCGCGGTGTGCGGCATCGGGCTCTACATCATCAACCAGCACAACGCCGACCTGCTGCTGACCGGCGCCGACCACCCGGCGGGCTTCCCGCTCGACTGGTACAAGAAGCACTACGAGCTGCAGGGCCACGACATCAGCTACACCGTGCGCCTGGGCGTGCACCAGCTCAGCTTCCCGTTCGTGCCCGTGGAGTGGGCGGTCAACCTCGGCGTGGGCTCGGTGCTGTGGGTGGTGTTCGTCAGCGTGTCGTGCGCCAACGGCGTGAACTTCACCGACGGCATGGATGGCCTGGCCTCGGGCACCATGCTCATCGCCGCGCTCGCCTTCATGGGCATCGCCTACCTGACCAGCCGCGTCGACAGCGCCGACTACCTCAAGGTGCTGTACATCTCCGGCGGTCAGGACGTCGCCATCTACTGCGCCGCCATCGCCGGGGCGTGTCTGGGCTTCCTGTGGTTCAACTCGGCGCCAGCCGAGGTCTTCATGGGCGACACCGGCAGCCAGGCGCTGGGCGGGGTGTTCGGCCTGATCGCGCTCAACACCAAGCAGGAGTTCCTCATCCTGCTGGTCGGCCTGGTGTTCGTGGTCGAAGCCGCCTCGGTGGCCATCCAGGTCGCCAGCTACCGCCTGCGCGGCGGCAAGCGCGTGTTCCTGTGCGCGCCGATCCACCACCACTTCCAATACAAGGGCTGGCCGGAGTCGAAGATCGTGCTGCGCTTCTGGATCGTCGCTGCCTTGGGTGCATTGGCCGCTCTTGCCACGCTGAAGGTCAGGTGATGGACATGGTTGGAACGCGTTATCACGACGTGCGGAGTGCGGAGTGCGGACCGGTCCGGGTCCGGGTGCGGAGTGCGGAGTGCGGAGTGCGGAATGCGCTTCGTGGCCCGTGGGCCGTCCCGAGCCCAGGAGCGATGCACGCTCCTCGTGCGCGCATCACGACACCTGGAGCACGCCAGCACGCCGCACCTCGCACTCCGCACTCCGCACCTCGCATTCGGCACCCCGCACTCCGCACTCCGCACTCCGCACTGCACATGCCGCACCTCGCACTCCGCACTCCGCACTCCGCACCTCCCATTCCGCGCGGCTGCAGGCCGGAGGTGTCCCCATGACCCCGCGCTGGCTGCGTCTCCAACTCTGGCTGCTGGTCACCCTGATCGCCTGCTTCGGCCTGGTGATGATCGCCAGCACCACGACCATGGGTATCGGCGCGGCCGGGCGTGAGGCCGCGGTGTCCTACGCCTTCCTGGTCAAGCAGGCGCTCGCCATGGCGGTAGGCGCGGTGCTGGCCATGGTCATCAGCAGCCTGGGTGCGCAGCGCCTGCGCTCGGGCTGGCTGATCGCGGTGGTGGTGCTCGGCGCGCTCGGCGCGCTGGTCGGCGTGCTGGCGATCGGCCGCGAGATCAACGGCGCCAAGCGCTGGATTGATCTCGGCCCCATCAACCTGCAGCCGGCCGAGCTCGCCAAGTTCGCCCTGGTGGTGGCCGCGGCGTGGCATCTGTCGCGCGTCGCCGAGCGGGTGCGCTCGAACTGGTACGGCGTGCTGCTGCCGCTCGCCGGCTTCGCCATCGTCGCCGGCCTGGTCTACATGACCAAGGACCTCGGCTCGGTGGTGGTGATGGCGGTGGTGCTGGGCGCGATGCTGCTGTTCGCCGGCGCGCCGTGGTGGTACCTGCTCGGCGTATCCGTGCCGTGCGTGCCGGCGCTGCTGTACGTCACCGTCATCCAGGTCTCGTACCGCCGCGACCGCCTGCTCGCCTTCCTCGACCCGTGGAACGCCGAGGGCCCCGCCGCCTACCACCTGCGCCAGAGCTTCATCGCCATCGGCAGCGGCGGGTTGTTCGGCGTCGGCCTCGGCCAGAGCACCGCCAAGTACTCGTTCCTGCCCGAGAAGCACACCGACTTCATCTTCGCGGTGATCTGCGAGGAACTCGGTCTGGTCGGCGGCCTGGCGGTGGCCGGCGTCTACCTGCTGCTGGTGGTCACCGGCCTGCTCATCGCCGCCCAGGCCAAGGACCGCTACCTGCGCCTGCTCGCGGTCGGAGCGACGGTGGTGCTCGGCACCCAGGCGTTCTGGAACATGCTGGTGGTCACCGGCGCGGTGCCGACCAAGGGCCTGACCCTGCCGCTGATCAGCTACGGCGGCTCGAGCGTGGTGGTGTGCCTGTGCCTGATCGGCGTGCTCGACGCGGTCGCCGCCGCGAACGTGCTGGCGGCGAAGCGCAATCTCACCACCACGCGCATCGGCGCGGCGGTACGCAGCGAGAAGGCCTGGCGTTGGAACGAAGGAGGTGCCTCATGAAGCTCAACCACGCGGTGCGCCGCCGCGATCCGCTCGCCTCCGCTACCGCGGCCGGCGCGGTGCTGCCCGTCCTGCTGCCCGGCGAAGGGGTGGTGCTGAGCCTCGACCTCGCCGAGCGCACGCGCGAGCGCCTGCGCTCGGTGGTCACCCGCCTGCGCGTCATGCAGCGCGGCGCGCGCCGCGAGCTGCGCGATGTGCCCCATGCGTGAGCATCATGCCCAAGGCTGACGGCATCCTGTTCTGCGGTGGCGGCACCGGCGGCCACGTGCTGCCCGGTTTGGCCGTGGCCAGCGCGCTGCGCGCCCGCGGCCAGGGCGCGCTGCGCTGGATCGGCGATCCGCAGCGCATCGAGG
>JACDGQ010000378.1 GCA_013821615.1 Planctomycetota bacterium | reverse complement strand
CGCGAAGACGGCTTGTACGCAAACCGGCAGGAATCGCGAACCGTCAAGGATTCATGTCCGAGCGATTTTCTCCGCACTACATCCTGCTTCGAAAGTGAATCTCATACGGTTCGCGATTCCTGCCGGTCAACGTCCAGGCCGGTTCCCATCGTCTCCGTCCGGCAGGAACCGCGAACCGTACGAGATGATTGGTAGTGCGCATCTTCCCAGGGCTCACGCCCTGGGCTACGCGATGTCGCCTGCTCCGCAGGCTCAGAAAGTCAGGAAGTGCGCGGATATCTTGCTATTTTTTGCAGTCATACGTTTCATGGCAGTGTCGTCGGCAGATGCGCACCCTCCTCGAACAGCAGCCAATTCTCCTCTGGAACCCCCGCGAACGCACCCGCGTAGCGCGGCGCCCCGCGCCCGCCGCCGGTGATGTCGCGGATGAAGATGCGCACGATCTGCGCGGGATGCTTTCTGGCCAGTGCTCCGAAGCACTCGGGATCGCTCTGTCCGGAGTCGCCGATCAGCACGAAACGGCGCTGCGGAAACGCCGCGAGCAGCGGCTCGAGGGTGGTGCGCTTGTGCAGTTCAGGATCGGCGAAGAGGTCCCAGAAGGTCTCGTCCTTCCAGCGGAACTGCTTGAGGTTCCAGGTGCCGGCGGGGAAGCCCTCGGCGTCGGCGAACACCGACAACGGCGTGTAGAGCTGCCATGGGCTGGCCGACAGGTAGTGGAAATGCGCGCCGCCGGCGGCCCAGCGCCGGTAGGCGGCGGCCATGCCGGTGACCGGGCGGAAGGGCAGCAGGAAGGTGTTCCGCACCAGCGCCTTGCGGTCGCGGCACTCGGTGATGCGGATGGTGTCGTCGATGTCGGACACCACCGACATCCCGGTGGCGTCGAGCGGTTCGATGACGCCGGCGAAGCGCCGCGCGTCGGCCGGGTCGGCGAAGCTCGCGCGGCTCAGCGTGAAGGGGATGCCGGTGGCCCCCGGCGCCAGCGCGCGCAGCCGTGCGACGGTCTCGGCCGCGACGTGCACGGTGGCGCCGAAGTGGCCGTTGGGCAGCGAGGGGGGCAGGGGGTAGACGTGGTCGCCGATCTCGATCGCCAGGCGCTTGCCGGGCTGATTGTCGACCAGGAAGGCGCCGGCGCGGTTGCGGAACTGCTCGCGGTCGAGGTCGGCCTCGTCATGGCCCAGCGAACGGCCGAGCAGTCCGAGCAGGATGCGGCGCTTGACGCTGTCGCGCTCGGGCTGGTAGACCCAGCCGTGGATGGTCGCCTCCCAGCCGCCGTCGGCGGCGGGCTGGGCGAAGGTCGGCAGGAACACCACCTCGTCGTCGCCCTGCACGGCCTCGCTCGTGGTGCCACGCAAGGCGCCGGCCGTGATCGAAAATGCCGCGATCAGGATGCCGGTGACCAGTCGTCTCATGCCCGAGTATCGGGTATCCGCGTGCGCAGGGCAAGCTGCGCGAGCAGGCCGCGGTTGACCCAGATGTACTCCAGGATCGAGCCGACGCTGATCACGGCGCACAGCCAGCTCAGCCAGAAGGCGTAGTCCAGCTGCCACTGCCAACGCGTCCACCAGCAGGCCGGGAAGGCCATCAGGGTGATCAGGGTGAAGCCCTGGATCCATGCCTTGACCTTGCCCGAGGTGCGCGCCGCCAGCACCAGTCCGCGCGTCGCGGTCATGGCGCGCAGCGCGCCTGCGACGATCTCGCGCAGCACCATCAGCAGCACTGGCAGCCACGGCACCAGTCCGGCGCCGAGCAGCGGCTGGCCATGCGCGTCGAAGCCGGTCACGAAGACCAATTGGCGCACGTCAGCGTAGGCGGTGGTTTCGTAGGCGGCGGCGAAGACGTGCATGACCGGGTCGTGCTCGAGGGCCACCGGCCAGCCGACGCCGCCAGCGGGCAGCAGGAAGGCGCAGAACACCGCGATGCGGTAGAAGACGTCGCAGAACGGGTCGGCGAGCTTGCCGAAGTCCGAGACCTCGCCGCGGCGGCGCGCGATGCGCCCGTCCATCAGATCGGTGTACTCGGCCAGGGCGCACAGCCAGCCCGCGACCCAGAAGCATAGCGACCACTGCATCGGCAGCCAGATGTAGGCGGCGACGATCAGCGGCGCGATTCCCAGGCGCGCGAGGGTGACGCGGTCGGCGAGGGTCAGGCTCATCGCCGGTTCAGATCATCACTGCTTGGCCGCGGCCAGCACGCCGTGCTTGCGCAGGGCGGCGAGCAGGACCTCGCGCTTGGCCGTCACCATCGGCACGATCGGCAGGCGGAACTCGTCGCGGCAGAAGCCGAGGGCGTGCACCGCGGCCTTCGCCGGGATCGGGTTGGTGTCGCTGAAGGCGACGCGCGTCAGTTCCGCCACCACCACCTGCAGCGCGCGCGCCTTGGCGAAGTCGCCGCTCGCGCAGGCGTCGGTGAGGTTGCGCATCAGGCGCGGCGCGAAGTTCGCCACCACACTGATCACCCCGGCCGCGCCCAGTGCCATGAACGGCAGGGTCATGGCATCGTCGCCGGACAGCACGCGGATGCCCTGCACGACCGCGTCGTGGACCTGTTCGCACGAGCCGCTCGCCTCTTTGATGGCTGCGATGTTGCCCAGCGCCCACACCCGCGCGGTGGTCTCGGGCAGCATGTTGACGCCGGTGCGCCCGGGCACGTTGTACAGCACCAGCGGCAGCGCGGTGTTTTCGCGTACCGCTTTGAAGTGCTGGAACAGGCCCTCGGGGTTGGGCTTGTTGTAGTATGGCGTGATGGTGAGGATGCCGTTCGCGCCGAGGCGTTCCGCGGCCTTGGCCAGGCTGACCGCCTCGCGCGTGCTGTTCGAACCGGCGCCGGCGATCACCGGCACGCGCCCGGCGACCTGCTGTACGACCTCACCGATGACCTGGTGCTGTTCGTCGTGGCTGAAGGTCGCGCTCTCGCCGGTGGTGCCGCAGGGCACGATGCCCTGGGTGCCCTGGGCGATGTGCCAATCGACCATCTTCCGCAGCGCCGGCACGTCGACCTTGTCGCCGTCGAAGGGGGTGACGATGGCTACGATGCTGCCGCTGAACATGGGATCCTCGCTGGAGGCCGCAGGCTGGCGCATCACGGGGTTTAGACAAACGAAAAGGTTCGGACTCCGCATGTCCGGGACGTGGGATGGGGGGTGCGGAGTGCCGAGTGCTAAGTGCTAAGTGCTAAGTGCGGAGTGCGGAGTGCGGAGTGCGGAGTGACCGGCTTTTGTGGCTGTCTCCTATTCTCATGGGTGCCACAGGCGGATGTGGCTACAACGGTTGAGTCCTCTACCGCACCTCGCACTCCGCACTCCGCGTTCCGCACCTTGTCCGGCTCAGCCCGCTCCCAAATCCATCAGCCCGCGCATGTCCCGCACGGCCCGTTCCATGCCCAGCAGCACCGCCCGGCTGACGATGCTATGCCCGATGTTGAGCTCGCGCAGCAGCGGCAGGTGCAGCAGGCTGCGCACGTTGCCGTAGGTGATGCCGTGGCCGGCGTGCAGGCGGATGCCGGCGGTGGCGGCGGCATCGGCGGAGTCCTCGAGGCGGGCGAGCTGGGTGATCAGGTCGCCGTCGTGCTCGTCGCCGCGGCACTGCGCCCAGGCGTTGGCCCAGCTGCCGGTGTGCAGCTCGACCGCGTCGGCGCCCAGCTCGCGCGCCAGGCGCACGGTCGGCGGGTCGGGCTCGATGAACAGGCTGACCAGTACGCCGCTGTCCTTGAGCTTGACGATGCAGTCGGCCAGGTCGCGGTCGTCGCGGGCGACCTTCAGGCCGCCTTCGGTGGTGATCTCCTGACGGTGCTCCGGCACCAGGCAGACCTGATCGGGCAGCAGCTCCAGAGCCAGGCCGAGGATGTCCTCGCCCACCGCCATCTCGAGGTTGAGCACGCCCTGCACGGTCTCGCGCAGCAGGCGCACGTCGCGGTCCTGGATGTGGCGGCGGTCCTGGCGCAGGTGCACGGTGATGCCCTGCGCGCCGCCCAGCTCGGCGAGGTGCGCTGCCATCACCGGATCGGGCTCGCAGGCCTTGCGCGCCTGGCGCACCGTCGCGACGTGGTCGATGTTGACGCCGAGGTGGATCATGGTGGACGCAGTACATCGGGAAGAGACGGGGAGGCAACTGGGGGGTCTTGGGC
>JACDGQ010000377.1 GCA_013821615.1 Planctomycetota bacterium | reverse complement strand
CCTCGCCGCCGAGGCCGCGCGCAGCGCGCCGCTGCCGACCAAGCCCGCCAAGGGGCTGTGGGCGGTGCTGGTGGCGAGCGGCCCGGCCGAGCAGAAGACCCAGGCCGAGGCCTTCGCGCGCACCCTGTCGCACCAGGGCTTCCGCTCCTACCTGGGCGCCGCGGGCAGCGGCTACGCGGTCTACGTCGGGCCGTTCTTCGACCGCGATCCAGGCGTGCTCACCGCGCTCGGCCAGCGCTATCCGCAGCTCCGCCCGGTGTGGGTGCGGGCGGCGCCGTGAACGGGCCCGGAGTGCGGCGGTGGGTCGGACTGGCCATGGGCTGCGTGGCGCTGGCGCTCGCCGGTGCCCCGGCCGCGCGCGCCGCGGAACTCGACCCGTCGATCGTCGAGAATCCGCGCACCGTGAACATGGAGCGCGGTTCGAGCAAGCGCTGGGAGGCGCTCTTCGAGCAGAACCCGGGCTGGATCCCACGCCAGCTCGCCTACATCGAGATCCACAAGAACGACCTGATCCTCAGCCTGCTCGCCGCGCGGCTGCTCTACCGCGGCGCGCCGTGGACGCACCGCGACAACGACAACACCAACGCCGCGCGCTGGAAGGCCACCAGCAGCGACGTGCGCCTGGCCATCCTGCGCGCGCTGCGCTGGCACCGCGAACCGGTGGTGTTCGCGTTGCTCAGCACCTTCCTGGCCGGTGAGGACGAACCGGCGCTGGTGACCTCGGCGCTGATCGACATGCACCTCATCGACCCGGGCAGCACGCCCGCCTGGGCGCTGCGCCTGGCCGACCCGCGCCACGAGGCGCATCTGCCCGGCTCGGCCAACCCGACGGTGCGCATGCGCGCGCTCGACTACCTGGTCGAGACCCAGGGCGTGCAGAGCCCGGCGACACTCCAGGCCCTCGACTGGGCGCTGCTGCACACCAGCGGCGACGAGCGCAACCACGGCATCGGCGCGATCCCGGCGAAGAGCGCCCCGGCCCTGCTCGGCGCGGTGATCCTCGCCCTCGCCGCCGAGAGCCGCGGCGGCGTGCTCGACGACCAGGGCCGGCTCGGCCTGGTGCTGGCCACGTCGCGCATCAGCGGCAACGCCGACCGCGAGCTGGTCCAGGCGCTGATGGACCTGACCGTGCACGCCGACCGCGCCGTCGCCTCGACCACCGCCTCGGCGCTCGCCACCGGCGTGTCGTGGGAGGTCGCGGTCGCGGTCAACGACCTCGCCGACCGCGCCAGCGATCCCAAGCAGGACCCGGTCGTGCGCGAAGCGCTGATGTCGCTGCTGATGCGCCTCTACCCCTCCTTCGTCCCCGACGCCGCCGGCCCCGACAGCCCGTGGACCGACCTCGCCCACCACCAGGAGCGCCTGCAGGCGTGGGAGACCGAGCGCGCGGTGAAATAGGGGGGCTGCGGACGATCGACAGCCGATAGAACAGGAGGGCGCGGAGGCGCGGAGGGAGACAAATAGAGGTTCCTCGTCGTCCGAAGTGGAAACTTTCCGGCCATCGCGGGGAGAGCGAAACCTGATCGAACAAGAGGAACGGAGAAACGGAGGAAGACAGTGAAAAGAAGCGAAATCGGGAAAAACGGCATCGCCATATCCTGGCTGTCCTCCGTTCCTCCGTTCCTCTTGTTTGATCCTGCCATTCCTGTTTTTGATCGACGATACCCGAGTACGCAATGGATCCACCACGAATGACGAAGAGCCCAAATAGACCGGAAGGGTCTGCAGAGACTCATCAATCATGCTCGTCTGAGGCTTCCCCCTTCGCCTCCATCTCCCCTCCGCGCCTCCGCGCCCTCCTGTTCTATCCCTCTCGTGCAGGCAAGGTGCCGAAATCGAAGTACCGCGCCGCATTCCCATAGCAGACATCCGCGACCAACCCGCCCACCAGGCCTTCGTCGGCGGGCAGCTCGCCGCGTTCGATCTCGCCGCCGAGGCGGTCGCAGAGCACGCGGCGGAAATAGTCGTGGCGCGCCTGCGAGAGCAGCGAACGCGAGTCGGTGAGCATGCCGACGAAGCGGCTGAGCAGGCCGAAGTTGCTGATCGCGTCGAGCTGGGCGTTGATGCCGTCCTTCTGGTCGAGGAACCACCACGCGGCGCCGAGCTGGATCTTGCCGGGGATGACGCCGTCCTGGAAGTTGCCGATCATGGTGCCCAGCACCGGGTAATCCTTGGGGTGGAGGTTGTAGAGGATGGTACGCGCGAGGCGGTTTTCGCTGTCGAGCCGGTCGAGGAAGCGCGCCAGCGGCACCGCGAAGCTGGCGTCGCCGATCGAGTCGCAGCCGGCGTCGGCGCCGACGCGGCGCAGCAGCCGGCTGTTGGTGTTGCGCAGCGGACCGAGGTGGAACTGCTGCACCCAGCCGCGCGCGTGGTCCATGCGCGCGCCCTCGTCGAGGATGAAGGCGCGGAAGCGCTCGACGTCGTCGGCGCCCAGGCTGCCGCCGCCGCGCACCGTGGCGAAGGCCTGCGCGGCCTGCGCCGCGCTGCCGGCCAGGGCCGGGAAATGCTCCAGGCCGTGGTCGCTGACGCGGCAGCCACGGCGGTGGAATTCGTCGTGGCGCGCGCGCAGCGCGGCGAGGAAGCCGTTGAAATCGCCGATGTGCACGTCCGCGGCCGCGGCCAGGGCGTCGACCCAGGCGTTGAAGCGGTCGGGCGCGTCGATGCCCATGGCGCGGTCCGGGCGCCAGGTCGGGCGGACCTGCACCGTACAGGCGCGGTCGCCGGCGATGGCGATGTGGTGTTCGAGGCGGTCGGCGGGGTCGTCGGTGGTGCACACCACCTGCACGCGGAAGCGCGCGAGCAGGCCGCGCGCGCTGAAGCCGGGCTCGGCGAGGCGCGCGTTGCACTCGTCCCAGATGCCGGCGGCGGTGTCGGGGCCGAGCAGGCGGTCGATGCCGAAGACCATGCTCAGTTCGAGGTGCGTCCAGTGGTAGAGCGGATTGCGCAGGCACTTCGGCACGGTCGCCGCCCACGCCAGGAAGCGCTCGCGGTCGTCGGCGGGCCCGGTGATCAGGCGCTCGTCGATGCCGTTGGCGCGCATCGCCCGCCACTTGTAATGGTCCTCGGCCAGCCACAGCCGGGTGAGGTTGGCGAAGCGCCGGTCGCTGGCGATGTCGGCGGGCGCGAGGTGGTTGTGGTAGTCGATGATCGGCAGGGCCGCCGCGTGGCGATGGTAGAGCTGGCGCCCCGCGGCGTTGCCGAGCAGGAAATCCCGGGTGATGAACGGGTCGGGGGCGTGGGCGGTGCGCGGGCGGGCCATGGGCATCCTCGTCTGCGCAGCATGGCCACGGCCCGCGCGCGGCAACCACGCGCCGCGCCGGCATAGCGCGCAAAGCGCTCAGGTTTTTTCACCACCAGGGGCGCAGCCGCTGACAGGCGGGTGATTGCCGCAGTGACCGTGGGGTTCAGCGGAGAGCCGCTGGCCGGGAACCGCGCTACGCACGCTGGCCCCCCAGCGCGGCGCCGCTAGCGTCCGCGGCGATGATCGCCCCCCTGCCGCCGCTGTGGCGCACCGGCGCCGCCTGCGTGGCGGCGTGGAGCGTGCTGATGGCGGTGGCGCTGTGGCTGCGCCCGCCGATGCCGATCGACGAGACCCGCTACCTGGCGGTCGCGTGGGAGATGTGGACCAGCGGTGACCAGCTGGTGCCGCACCTGCTCGGCCAGCCCTATGCCCACAAGCCGCCGCTGCTGTTCTGGCTGATCGAGGCGGGCTGGTGGGTGTTCGGGGTCAGCGAAGCGTGGGGCCGGCTGGCCGCGCCGCTCGCCGCGCTCGCGGCAACCCTGCTCACCATGGATCTGGCGCGCCGGCTGTGGACCGACGACGGCGGACGCGCCGCGCGCCTGGCCCCGGTGCTGCTGCTCGGCTGCGTGTTCTGGGCGGTGTTCAGCACGCTGACCATGTTCGACTGCCTGCTCACCTGCTGCGTCCTGGTCGGCATGCACGGCGTGGCCGCGGCCGGGCTCAGCGGCGGGCGGAGTGGTTGGAAGCGCCTCGCCCTGGGAGTCGCCCTGGGCATCCTGGCCAAGGGCCCGGTGGCGCTGCTGCACCTGCTGCCGGCGCTGGTGCTGGCGCCCTGGTGGGCGGCCACGAGCGGCCCGGCCCGCCCGGCGTGGCGCTGGTGGTACGCG
>JACDGQ010000376.1 GCA_013821615.1 Planctomycetota bacterium | reverse complement strand
CGCCCGCACTGCCGCCCGCCGCCCCCCAGCCCGCCGCCGGAGCCAAGTAGACCGCCCGCGCGGTCTTGAAGAGAACACGTATGGCCGACCTCATCACCATCACCGTCGACGGCAAGGACGTGCAGGTCCCGCCGCGCATCCAGCTCATCGAAGCGCTGCGCAACCAGGCCGCGACCGAGACCCCGGCGTTCTGCTACCACCAGGATCTCAAGGTCGCCGGCAACTGCCGCATCTGCCTGGTCGAGACCGAGGGCCCGCGCGGCTGGGCGCTGGGCATCTCGTGCCACCTGCAGACCGCGCCCGGCCTCAAGGTACGCACCCAGGTGTCGAGTGAGAAGATCGTCAAGGTGCGTAAGGGCGTGATGGAGTTCCTGCTCGTCAATCACCCGCTGGACTGCCCGATCTGCGACAAGGCCGGCGAGTGCACCCTGCAGGAGCACTACATGGGCCAGGGCCGGCACGAAAGCCGCCTGGATGACGAGGTCGGCAAGCAGTACAAGGGCGGCGCCGACCACCGCTTCACCGACGTCAAGGGCGTCGAGCGCGGCGGCAAGAAGATCGACCTGGGGCCGACCATCATCCTCGACCAGGAGCGCTGCATCATCTGCACGCGCTGCGTGCGCTTCATGGAGGACGTGGCGAAATCGCCGCAGCTCGAGATCGCCGGCCGCGGCGACCACGCCTACCTGACCACCTTCCCCGGCGACCCGCTGGCGCACGAGTACGACCTCAACACCACCGACATCTGCCCGGTGGGCGCGCTCACCGCCAAGCACTTCCGCTTCCAGCAGCGCGTGTGGATGCTGAAGAGCGTCGAGTCGATCGACCCCAGCGATGCGCTCGGCGCGAACCTGACCATCGAGTACAACAACGGCCAGGTGTGGCGCCTGATGCCGCGCCGCAACGCCGCGGTCAACAAGAGCTGGATCGCCAACAGCACGCGCATGCTCTACCAGGACCTGAATCGCGACCGCCTCGCCGATGGCAAGCACGCCGGCGTCGACGTTACGCTCGCCGCGGCCACCAGCGCCGCGGGCGCGGCGCTCGCCGCGGCCAAGGCTGCGGGCAAGAAGATCGCGCTGGTCGCCAGCGGCCATCTCACCACCGAGGACAACGTGGCGGTGCTGGCGCTCGCCGAGGCGCTCGGCGCGCAGGCCGAAGTCTTTGGTGGCTCGTGGCTGCCGGTCGGCAAGGCCGACGGCATCGCCAAGAGCGGCGACCCGGTCGCCAACCGCAAGGGCCTGCAGCTGCTCGGCATCGCCGACAACCTCGACGCCCTGGTCGCGCGCGCCGGCGAGTTCGCCGCGCTGGTGGTGGTCGGCAACGACCTGTGGAAGACCGACGCGGGCAAGGCTGCCAAGCTCGAGGCCATCCCCAGCCGCATCGTGCTGTCCAGCTGGCAGGATGCGACGGTGGCGAAGGCCACGGTAGCGCTCGGCATCCGCGCCTGGGCCGAGGTGCGGGGCTCGATGGTCAACTGCAACGGCCGCATCCAGCTTCTCCAAGCCTGCCCGGCGGTGCCCAACCCGGAACTCGAGCCGGCCTGGCTGACCCTGCGAGCCATCGGCGCCGCGGCCGGCGCGGCGCTGCCCGCGTGGTCGAGCGAGATCGAGGTGTGGCGCACTGCAGTGGCGCGCGTGCCGCAGTTCGCCGGCCTCACCTACCGCGCCATCGGCCCCCAGGGCGCCCAGCTCGTCGAGGCGCCCCAGCCGGTCGCCGCAGGAGTGTGAACGTGGACTTCCTCTTCGGCAACCTCGACGTCATCATCACCGTGCTCAAGCCGGTGCTGATCGTCGCGCTGCTCTTCCAGCTGCTGCCCCTGCTGGTGCTGGCCGAGCGCCGCGGCGCCGCCTTCATCCAGGACCGCATCGGCCCGCACCGCGCGTACATCCCGCTGCCGATCATCGGCCGCCTGCGCGCGTTCGGCATGATCTACAACGCCTGCGACCTGGTGAAGCTGCTCTTCAAGGAGAACTTCACCCCGCCGTTCGCGCACAAGTGGTTCTACATCCTCGCGCCCGCCATCCCGGTGATCACCGGCCTGATGACGCCGTCGGTGCTGCCGTGGTTCGCGCCCATGACCTGGGCCGGCGCCAACGGCCCGGTGACGGTCTCCGGCCAGATCTTCGACGCCAACGCCGGACTGCTGGTACTGTTCGCGATCGGCTCGTTGTCGGTCTACGGCGTGGTGCTGGGCAGCTGGTCGTCGAACTCGAAGTACGCCCTGCTCGGCGGCATGCGCGCCTCGGCGATGATGATCTCGTACGAGGTCAGCATGGGCCTGTCGGTGCTCGGCCTGCTGCTCATCGTCGGCGACCTCAGCCTGACCAACATCGTCGAGTGGCAGGCGCACCACACCTGGGGCATCGTCGTCCAGCCGGTCGGCTTCCTGCTCTTCCTGGTCTCGATGTTCGCGGAGTGCAACCGCAACCCCTTCGACGTCGCCGAGGGCGAATCGGAGCTGGTCGCCGGCTTCCACACCGAATACGGCTCGACCAAGTTCATGTGCTTCATGACGGCGGAATACCTCCATGTGCTGGTCGCCTCGGCGCTGATCGCGACGCTCTACCTGGGCGGCTACGACCTGGTGCCGTTCGCGCTGCCGGTGGGCGGGCTGGACAAGCCGTGGCTGCACCTCGACACCGCCTGGCTGCAGGCCAACCTCGGGCTGGTCGCCGGCGGCATGCTGGTGGTCACGGGCTTCGGCCTGCTCGGCTTCGCCCACCTGGTGAACGGGCGCCGCAAGCACTACGCCAAGCTCGATGCCAGCGACCGCGACCTGCGCCTCAAGGAGTACGGCGTCTACGTCAGCGTCTTCCTGTTCCTCGGCATCGTGCTGATGTTCGCCGGCGCGGCCGTGGCTGCGCTGGTCCATACCGAGCCGGTCGGCGCCCTGGTCGTCGACGCGCACCCGGTCTACCCGTTGTGGGTCGGCGTCGTGACCGCGGCGGTGCAGCTCAACGTGGTGATCGGCAAGACCCTGGCGGTGGCCTGGCTGTTCATCTGGGTGCGCTGGACGCTGCCGCGCTTCCGCTACGACCAGATCATGGCGCTGGGCTGGAAGGTCATGCTCAACATCGCCCTGGTCAACCTGCTCATCACGGCGCTGATCGCCAAGCTGGTCAGGTGATGTGTACCGCCCGCCTCTTCCCCGCCGCGCGTCTGGAGCCTGCCGATGGCTAAAGTCATCCCCCGTCCCGAGCTCACCTTCTGGGAGAAGATCTACTTCGTCGAGATCTTCAAAGGCCTCGCCACGACCATCCGCCACGCCGGCAAGAGCCTGGTCGACCCGAACCACTTCACGACCCTGATGTACCCGGAGGTCAAGCCGGACCTGCCGCGCGACTACCGCGCGCGCCACCGCCTGATGATGCGCCCCGACGGCAGCCCGCGCTGCGTGGCCTGCTTCATGTGCTCGACCGCGTGCCCGGCGCGCTGCATCAACATCGTCGCCGAGGAGGCGCCCGACAAGCACATCGAGAAGCGCCCGGTGCGCTTCGAGATCGACCTGCTGCTGTGCGTGTTCTGCGGCTTCTGCGTCGAGGCCTGCCCGTGCGACGCGATCCGCATGGACACCAAGCTGGCGGTGCTGTCCGGCGGCGACCGCCGCGGCTTCATCATCGACAAGGTCGGCCTGATGGACTGGAATCCCAAGGATTACCCGGCCGACGACCTGCAGAGCCAGAAGGCCCCCGGCGGCACCCTGAATGCGGAAGCGCTCAAGGAATTCCACTCCGGCACCTACCACTAGGCCGCGGCCACCCTCCTCCACGCAGCCAAGACACCCTTATGCTCCATTCGCTCGACATCTACCTCGGCCCGGCCTACTTCTGGCTGTTCGCCGGCATCGCCGTGCTGTGCGGCCTCGGCCTGCTGCTGGCGCGCCACCCGCTCAACGGCGCCATCTACCTGATCGGGGTGATGGTCAGCCTCTCGGGCATCTACGCGCTGCTCGACAGCCCGTTCCTGGCGGTCCTCCAGGTCTTGGTCTACGCCGGCGCGATCATGATGCTGGTGGTGTTCGTGATCATGGTGCTCAACCAGGCCAAGGATCACCAGATCCCCTTCTTCGACTGGTTCTCGCTGGTCTCGCTCGCCCTGCCGGTGGCGCTCGGCGCGGCGCTGGTCGGCGCGGTCGGGGAG
>JACDGQ010000375.1 GCA_013821615.1 Planctomycetota bacterium | reverse complement strand
GGGTGGCGCCCGGAACCGTGGTGCCGACCGCGACCAGGGCGCGGGCGCGCGCCTGGGCGCCGAGCGCGGCGTCGCCGGCGCGCGCGAGGATCTGCGCGCTGTCGCCTGCCTCGTCCCACTCGCCGGGGATGGTGCCGTCGGGGTCGAGCGCGACCCAGCGTGGTGCGGTCGCCAGCGGCACGACCAGGGTCTGCTTGGCTTTGGTGAGATCGACGGCGATGCGCGCCGCGCCGCCGTCGGCTGCACCCCAGGCGAGCACCGTCGGTAGGCGGAAGACCTGGTCGGGGCCCGCGGCCTGGGTCTGCTCGACCTCGACGATGAGCTGGCCGCGCGCGGGGTCGTGGCGCCAGCGTATCTTCAGGCAGGGATGGCCGGCGCGGTGCACCCACTGGTCGAAGAACCAGTCGAGCGGTTCGCCGGTGGCGTCCTCGAGGGCCTGGCGCCAATCGGCGGTCTCGACCAGATCGTGGGCGTGGCGGCGGGTGTAGAGCGCGAGCGCGGCGCGGAAGCGCTCTTCGCCCAGGTAGCAGCAGAGGTAGTGCAGGACCAGGCTGCCCTTCTCGTAGGCGACGCGGTCGAAGAGCTCGTAGGCGTCGACGTAACGGTTGGTCACCAGCGCGCGGCGGTAGCGACCGGAGTCCTCCTCGAGGTAGGCGGCGCGGTTGCCCCACAACTCGAGGGCGAGGTGGTCAGCGGCGTCGTAGCCGGCGCTGTGCGCCTTCCACGCCGCGGTGCCGCGCGCCTCGAGGTAGGTGGCGAAGCTCTCGTTCAGCCAGATGTCGGCCCAGCCCTTCATGGTCAGCAGATCGCCGAACCACTGGTGGACCAGCTCGTGCACCACCAGGCTGTCGGCGTCGACGTCCTCGCGCGTCTGCACGGCGCTGTCCATCAGCACGCGGTCGGTGATGGTGGTCAGGGTGGTGTTCTCCATGCCGCCCCACATGAAGCCGTGCACCACCACGTGGCCGTAGCGCGACCAGGCGAAGGGCACGCCGATGTAATCGCCGAGCCAGCGGATGGCGAAGGCGGTGGCGCGGAACATCGCGCTCGCGCCGTCCTCCTTCCCGCGCGGCAGCCAGTGCGCGATCGGCACCGTGCCCGTGCCGTCGGCGACCGCGACGAGGTCGCCGACCACGACATTGACCAGGTACAGCACGTGCGCCTTGGCCTGGTCATAGGTGGTGGTCGCCCAGCCGTCGCCGTGGTCGGTGATCCCGGCGGGTTCACCGTTGGCGACCGCGGCCAAGCCGCTGCGGTGGCGGATGGCGAAATGGTAGGTGGAGAGGTTGTTGGGACTGTCGAAGCACGGGAACCAGTGCGAGTGGTCCTCCATCGCGCCCTGCGTCCAGCACATCGCGACCTGGCCGCGCGCGGGGTCGGCCGGGATGAAGAACATGCCCTTGGCCGGGGCGGTGGCGCGGAAGGCGACGCGTAGGGAGAATGCGGCCACGACCCCCGGAGGCACGGCTATGGCCAGAGTTCCCGGCGCGACGCTGAACGGCACCGCGGCGCCATCGATCCAGGTGCCGAGGATCTCGAGTCCATGCTGGTCGAGTTCAACCAGCCGCTGCGCATCGCCATGCGGCAGCATCGCGACGGCGTGGGTGACGTTGCCCGCGACGCGGCGGGCGTCGAGATCGATGGCCACCGCCAGGTCGACGTGGTCGATGCGGAAGCGGCGCGGCCGCACCCACTGCGGCGGGGTATCGGGGCTACAGAAGGGGCGGGCGTCGGCGTCGAGCATGCCGGCCATCGTGGCCGAGCGCGGCCGGCGTCCAGGGCCGGGACGTGGGGCCGCTGTGCGACGGCGAACCGGTCACCGCGTCATAGGGTCCGTCGTCGCGACTCGCACGCGACCTGAAGTCGGCATCAGTGCGGCTCGGCAGCAGGGGCACCGGCGACGATGGTCTGCGCCTTGCCGGCGACGACCTTGGTGAGGAACACCTGATTGCTCGCCTGGTGGTTGGTCTTGCCGAAGGACACCTGCAGACCGCCGAGATCCGCGCTGGTGAGGCTTTCAAGGGCGTCGACCAGGCGCGCGCGGCGCAGGTCGCGCCCAGCACGCTCCAGCGCCAGGGCCAGGACGCGGCCGTATACGTAGCCCTCGAGACTGACATAGGTCGGGCTGGCGTCGGGGAAGCTCGCGCGCAGCGCGGCCTGGAAATCGCGCACGAGCGGCACGCCGGCTTCAGACGGCGGCGGCACGACCTGCGTGATGACGATGCCGTCGGCCACCACGCCCAGCTCCTTGATGAGGTTCTCGGTGCCGACGAAGGAGATGGTGCCGAGCGTCGCGGTCAGCCCGGCGGCGCGCGCCTGGGTGGTGAAGGCCGCGACCGGGCGGTACGGGCCGACCATGACCACCGCGTCGGGCTTGGCCTCGGCGATCTTCGCCAGGCCGTCGGCGACCTCGAGGGTGTTGCGCTCGAACGAACCCTTGGTGACCACCTGCATGCCGCGCTTCAGCAGCGCCTTCTCGGTGCCGGACAGCCCCGAACGTCCGAAGGCGTCGTTCTGATAGAACACCGCGACGCGCGCTGCGTGCTGGACCTTGGTGAGGTGCTCGATCAAGGCGTCGGTCTCGTCATTGTAGGAGGCGCGGATGTTGAACACCTGGCGCTGCACCGGCTGGCGCAGGAACATCGCGCCGGTGAACAGACCGACCACCGGCACCTGGGTCTCCTCGAGCAGCGGCGCCACCTTCTTGGCGGTCGGCGTGCCGACGTAGCCGGCGAGGGCGAAGACCTTGTCGTCCTCGATCAGGCGCAGGGTGCCGTCCAGGCAGCGCTGCGGATCGTAGCCGTCGTCGACGGCGACCAGGCGCAGGCGCCGGCCAGCGACCCCGCCCTTGGCGTTGATCTCGTCGAAGCTGGCGCGCAGGCCCTTGTTCACACCGGTACCGAGGCCGGCGGCGGGGCCGTCGAGGGCGGCGCATTGTCCGATCGCCACGTCGGTGTCGGTGACGCCGTCCTCGGCGGGGGCGGCTACGGACAGGGCGAGCAGCAGGGCCACGCCCCAGTGGCGCACCCGACGGGCGTAACGGGCGCGCTCGGCGCAGCGGGGAGCGGAGCGGATGGGATGGCTCATGGGCGTTCCTTGGGCGGGAGATCTGCGGAAGTGGGGGAGGGCCGCTGGTCGCGCGGCAACGTGCTGAACAGCCCGCGGATGCGCTCCATCAGGCCGCCGCGCGTCGGACGGCTGCCGTCGCCGGACTCGAGCGCCAGCACCTGGTCGGTCTCGCGCAGCGCCTCGAGCAGTTGCGCATAGCTGGCGGGGCGTACGCTGATGTCCTTGGCGAGCATGCACATCAGCATGCGCTCGAGCTCGGCGGGGAAGCCCTTGACGTGCAGCCGCGGTGAGGGCACCGGCTGGTTGAGGTGCATCGAGATGGTCTGGATGGAGTCGTCGCCGCGGAAGGGCAGGTGCCCGGTGGCGGCGTGGTAGAGGGTCACCCCCAGCGAGTAGATATCGGAGCGGAAGTCGACGCGCTCGGGGTTGAGCGCCTGCTCCGGCGCCATGTAGCTGGGCGTGCCCACCACCTCGGCTGGGGACGCGCTGATGCGCCGTGCGTCTGCACTGCTGCTCTGCGCCAGGCCGAGGTCGACGATCTTGGCCAGCCCCTTGCGCGTGAGCAGGATGTTGGCGGGCTTGATGTCGCGGTGGATCATGCCCTGCACGAAGGCCGCGCTGAGGCCTTCGGCGACGTCGATGCCGATGCGCAGCACCTCGCGCGGCGGCAGCGGCTGTGCGGCCGAGAAGGCCTCGTGCAGCGGCACCCCGTCGATGTACTCCATCACGATGTAGGTGATGCGCTCGCTGTGCGTGACGTCGTAGACGCGCGCCACGTTGGGGTGATTGATCTGCGCGGCGAAGCGCGCCTCCTCGCACAACCGTTCGGCCTGGCCGGGATGCTTGGCCATGACCTCTGGTTTGAGCAGCTTGATCGCCACCGGGATGCGCAGCAGCAGGTGGGTGGCGCGGTAGACCGCGGCGAAGCCGCCGGTGCCAAGCAGCTCGTCGATGTGGTACTTGTCGATCACCGAGCCGATCTGCGGCAGGCGCGGGCGGTGGTCGATGGGCAGCGCGGCGCCGCGCCCGTAGGGCTGGGTGGCGCGGCCCGGCGGCCGCGGGGTGACCGGTTTGCCG
>JACDGQ010000374.1 GCA_013821615.1 Planctomycetota bacterium | reverse complement strand
GGCCACTACCGGCACGACGGGCGCGGCCCCGGCCGGCACGGTCGCGGGAGCCAAATCATGAAGGTCCTCACCCCCGCCGGCGAGCCGCTCGACCTGATGACGGTCAACGTCGGCCCCAGCCACCCCGCCACGCACGGCACCCTGCGCATCTTCGCGGCCCTCGACGGCGAGACCATCGTCGCCTCGGCGCTCGAGATGGGCTACCTGCACCGCGGCTTCGAGAAGATGGTCGAGCAGGGCACCTACTCGATGGTGCTGCCCTACACCGACCGCCTCAACTACTGCAGCGCGATGATGAACAACATCGGCTTCTGCAAGGCGGTCGAGAAGATGTTCGCCGTCGAGGTGCCGGAGCGTTGCATCATCGTGCGCGTCATCCTCAGCGAACTCTCGCGCATCATCGACCACATGGTGTGCACCTGCACCAACCTCGTCGACCTCGGCGCGCTGACCAACTTCTGGTACTTCTTCAACACCCGCGAAGAGGTGTACAAGATCTGGGAGAAGCTCTGCGGCGCGCGCCTGACCAACACCGTCACGCGCATCGGCGGCATGTACCGCGACGTCTACCCGGACTTCGCGTCCGACGTCGCCGGCGTGCTGCTCAAGATCGAGAGCGCGGTCAAGGAAGTGCGCGGCCTGATCGAGAAGAACAAGATCTTCATCGACCGCACCAAGGATGTCGGCGTGGTCAGCGCCGCGGACGCGATCAGCTGGGGCTGGACCGGCCCGTGCCTGCGCGCGTCGGGCGTCGACCGCGACCTGCGCAAGGACGAGCCGTACTACGGCTACGAGCAGTACCAGTTCGACACCGTCATCGGCACCACCGGCGACACCTTCGACCGCATCATGGTGCGCATCTACGAGATGATCGAGTCGGTGTCGATCTGCCGCCAGGCGCTGGCCAAGCTCAAGCCCGGCCCGATCAACACTAGCGACGCGCGCCTCAGCCTGCCCAGCCGCGACCAGGTCTACCACGACATGGAAGCGCTGATCAACAGCTTCAAGCTGGTCTACGAGGGCGTGCGCCCGCCCGCGGGCGAGTGCTACGACGCCACCGAGGCGGCCAACGGCGAGCTCGGCTTCCTGATCGTCTCCGACGGCGGCACCAACCCCTACCGCATCAAGGTGCGGCCGCCCTGCTTCACCCAGTACGCCGCCTACGGCGCGATGATCGAGGGCGGCATGCTCGCCGACGTCGCTGCCTCGCTCGGTTCGATCAACATCATCGCCGGGGAGCTGGATCGATGATCGTTCGCTGCGCGCCGCCCGTCCAAGGACCGACCCCGTGAGTGGATGCACCGTCAATCCCGCTGAACACCAGCCTGCCGACCTCACGCCCGAGGTGGTCCAGGGCCGCATGGCCCGCCACCAGCCGCGCGTCGAGGAGCTGTGGCGCCGTTACCCGGTCAAGCGCGGCGCGCTGCTGCAGGCGCTGTGGCTGGTTCAGGAGGAGTTCGGTTGGGTGCCGCGCACCGGCATCAAGTGGGCCGCTGACGTCAGCGGCGTGTCGCCCGCGCACGCCTTCGGCGTGACCGAGTTCTATACGATGTACCGGCAGGTCCCGACCGGGAAGCACCTCGTCCAGATCTGCCAGACCATGTGCTGCTTCCAGCAGGGGTCGGAAGACCTCATCGCCCACCTCGAGGAAGCCCTCGGCGTGCACGCCGGCGGTACTTCCGAGGACGGCCTCTTCACCCTGGTGCGCGTCGAGTGCCTGGCGCTGTGCGGTTCCGGCCCCGGCGTAATGATCGACGATCAGGCGATCGGCCCGGTGCCGCATGCGCTCGGCCAGGGTGAACTGCGCGAGGCGCATCTCGAAGTTCCCGACTTCCACCCGACCGCGGCCATTCTCGACGCGTGGCTCGCCTTCCTGCGCGCCGAGCACGCGAAGAATCCCGGCGCCAGCAAGCAGCCGGTCATCGCCGACGCCATCGGCAAGCCGGTGCTCGACACCAAGGGACACCCCGGCGCGACCGGCGCGGCCGGCAAGGTGCTGCCCGCGGGCTACAGCCCGGCGCCGCCCGCGCTGAAGGTCGCGGCCAAGGCGGTCGGCTCGACCATCAACCTCAGCTGGATCAACGACGGCGGCTGCTCCAAGGTCGTGGTCGAGCGTTCCGACGATCAGGGCGCATCGTGGCGCGAGCTGGTCACGCCCAGTCCCAAGGATCAGAAGGCGGTCGATACCCTGGCGGTCGGCGTCAGCGCCAGCTACCGCGTGATCGCCCATGAGAAGGACCGCGCTGCGCGGCCCAGCGCGGTGGTCACCGCCACCGGCGAGAACCCGCCGCCCCCGCCCGTCCCGGCTCCCGCTCCCGCCCCGGCGAAGGTCTGACGCCATGACCACCCTCAACGGCTTCCCGCAACCGGCGCAGTGGCAGGGCAAGGCCCTTCCCAACATCCTCAGCCGGCTCTTCCAGGTCGAGAACGGCCACACCCTCGAGGTCGCGAAGCGCCACGGCGCCTATGCCACCATCGGCGCGCAACTCTTCGACAAGAGCCAGTTCGAGCTCATCGAACTGGTCAAGGATTCCGGCCTGCGCGGGCGCGGCGGCGCCGGCTTCCCGACCGGCATGAAGTGGTCGTTCGTGCCGCGCGGCACCGGCAAGCCGGTCTACCTGGTGATCAACGCCGACGAGGGCGAGCCGGGCACCTTCAAGGACCGCCTGTGCATGGCGCGCGACCCGCACCTGCTGCTCGAGGGCATGATCATCACCGGGTTCGCGCTCGGCGTGCGCACCGCGTACATCTACGTGCGCGGCGAGATGCTGCCGCAGATCACCGCACTGAACAACGCCATCCGCGAGGCCTACGCGGCCGGGCTGCTCGGCGAGAACATCGCGGGCTCGAACTACTCGCTCGACATCTACGTCCACCGCGGCGCCGGCGCTTACATCTGCGGAGAAGAGACCGGACTGATCAATTCGCTCGAGGGCTTCAAGGGCCAGCCGCGCCTCAAGCCGCCGTTCCCCGCAGTATCGGGCGCCTTCGCCGCGCCGACCGTGGTGAACAACGTCGAGACCATCATGGCGGTGCCGTACATCCTGGCCAACGGTGCCAAGGGTTACCGCCAGTTCGGGACCGACAAGAGCCCGGGCTCCAAGCTCTTCTCGGTCTCCGGCGACGTCCACAAGCCGGGCGTCTACGAGGTGCCGTTGGGCATGTCGTACATGGAGTTCTTCGAACTCGCCGGCGGCCTCAAGGGCGAGCTGCTCGGCTGCATCCCCGGCGGTTCGTCGGCGCCGGTGCTGAACGCCGACGAGACGCGCAAGGCGACGATGGATTATGAGTCGCTGGCCAGCCTGAAGTCGATGCTGGGTTCGGGCGCGGTGACGCCGTTCAACACCACGACGGACATCCCGAAGTACCTGCAGACCATCGCGCGCTTCTACGCGCACGAGTCGTGCGGCCAGTGCACGCCGTGCCGCGAGGGTACCGGCTACGTCGACCGTGTGCTCGACAAGCTGGTCGACGGTCACGGCAAGGATGGTGACATCGAGCTGATCAAGGACCTCGCCGACAGCTACGAATGGACCACCATCTGCGCCTTCGCCCCGGGCGCGGCGTGGCCGGTGCAGAGCTTCATCGCCAAGTTCCGCTCGCACTTCCAGGCCTACATCGACAAGAACCCCGCCAAGGCCGCGCCGCGCGAGCTGGTCGCGCAGCGCCCGGGAGCGTTCTGGTGATGCTGCGCCTGCTCGTAATCGGCCTCGCACTGCAGTCCGGCACCGCCGTGGCGGAGCAGGCCGCAACGTTGCCGGCGCCGGCCCCAGTCGCGTCCGGGCCGGCGCGGCGCGAGGACATCCGCAAGCTGCTCATGCTCACCGGCGCCGACAAGATCGCGCTGCAGGTGGTCGCCCAGATGGTCGGCAGCTTCAAGGTCAGCGCCCCCAACGTCCCGCAGTCCTTCTGGGACCAGGTGGTGGCGGAGATCGACCCCAAGGATTTCGTCGAGATGGCGGTGCCGGCCTACGAGCGGCACCTCACCGCCGCCGACGTCGCGGCCGCGATCGCCTTCTACGAGACCGCGGGCGGCCGCAACTTCGTCGCTGCGCAGCCGCTGATCATCAAGGACACCATGGCCGCCGGCGAGACCTGGGGCGCCGCCCTCGGCGCCAAGATCGCCGCCCGCCTGCAGGAGCAGCAG
>JACDGQ010000373.1 GCA_013821615.1 Planctomycetota bacterium | reverse complement strand
GGCCCGCGGTCCCAGGAATGGTCCAGGACGCGCAACGGACCACTTGCGGCCTGGCATCCGCCGCGGCACCGCCGCCGCAGGGCGGCGTGGGAGCGAGTTCCCGGATCCCCAGCCGTGCCTGACCCACGCAGCGTCTGAACCACTTTCCCCTCCGACATGGGACAGCGAATCCGCCATTCGTCTCACGCAGGCGGTGAGACCCAGATGCGAGCGATCACCATGCTTCGGCATTGCTATGCATGTCCATCCCGAGCCGGTGTCTGATGCGCAGCAAGGTCGCGCAGGAAATGCCAGAACAGGTTCGGCCGCACCGGGTAAAAGACAGTGTGCCCCGTCGTTTCCCAAGGATCCCGATGCGCGTCCCGTGGTTCGCCGCCCTGGCTCTGTTCCTGCCCACGCTGTGCCCGGGCGCCGACCAGCCGGCGTTCATGGGGGACATCCATCCCCTGCTGGAGCACTACTGCTTCAAGTGCCATGGCGCCGAGAAGCACAAGGGCGACCTGGATCTGAGCACCTTCACCAGCGAGGACGCGGCCCAACACGGCGCGCGCACCTGGCGCACGGTGCGCGCCAAGCTCGACGAGAAGGAGATGCCACCGGAGAAGTCACCGCAACCGACCGCCGCTGAACTCGCGACCATGAGCGCCTGGCTGGCGACGGTGAAGCGGCCGCCGGGACCGCCCGACCCGGGCCGCGTCACCATCCGCCGCCTCAACCGCAGCGAGTACGACAACACCATCCGCGACCTCATCGGGCTCGACCTCAAGCCCGCCGAAGGCTTCCCCTCCGACGACGTCGGCGAAGGTTTCGACAATATCGGCGACGCGCTGTCGCTGCCGCCGCTGCTGCTCGAGAAGTATGTCGATTCCGCGACCGCCATCCTCGACAAGGCCATCGTCCACGAGGGCGTCGAGCTGCATGCCACCGGCGAGCAGCTGCCCGGCACCGCCGACGGCAAGCCGCTGACCCCCAGGAGCGATGGCCAGGCGCGCACCCTGAATGGCGCCGGCGAGGTGTGGCTGGACGTCGGCGTGCCGGCCGACGGCCGCTTCCAGCTGCGCGCCAAGGTTGGCGCCGACGCCGGCGGCGGCGATCCGGTGGTGCTGGCGATCAGCGTCGACGGCGAAGCGCCCAAGGACTTCCGCATCAGCGCCAAGGCGGGCGCACCCGCCAGTCTGGGCGAGACCGTGCCCCTGACCAAGGGCGCGCACCGCTTCGCGCTGCGCTTCGCGAATCCGGTCAGTCAACCCATCAAGAAGCCCGCCCCCGCCAGCGCGGCCAGCGCCGCGGCCCAGGCCAAGGCCGACAAACCCATCGGTCCGCGCTCGCTGGTCATCGAGTCGGTCGAGCTCAAGGGCCCGCCCGGCCCGCCCATCCCCGAGAGCCACAAGCGCATCTTCATCGCCAAGCCGGGTCCCGGCGTCAGCCGCCAGGACGCGGCGCGGACCATCATCGGCGCCTTCGCCACGCGCGCCTTCCGCCGCCCGGTGGAGGCCGACAAGCTCGAGCGCCTGCTGCACATCGTCGAGCTTGCCGACCAGCAGGGCGAGGTCTTCGAGGACGCCATCGGCTACGGCCTGCAGGCGGTGCTGGTCTCGCCGGAATTCCTGTTCCGCGTCGAGCGCGACCGCGCGCCGACCGAACCCAACAACGCCTACGCGCTCGACGACTGGGAACTGGCCTCGCGCCTGTCCTACTTCCTGTGGTCGACGATGCCCGACGACGCGCTCTTCGCGCTGGCGAAGCAGGGCACGCTGCACGATCCCAAGGTGCTCGAGCAGCAGGCGCGGCGCATGCTGAAGGACCCCAAGGCGCACGCCCTGACCGAGACCTTCGGCGAGCAGTGGCTGCAGCTGCGCAGCCTCGAGACGCGCCAGCCCGACCCCAAGGCCTTCCCCGACTACGACAAGCCGCTGCGCAAGGCGATGTACGACGAGGCCGCGCTGTTCTTCGAGAACGTCGTGCACGAGGACCGCAGCGTGCTGGAGTTCCTCGACGCCGACTACACCTTCCTCAACGACCGCCTGGCGAGGCACTACGGCATCGCCAACGTCGAGGGGCCGCAGTTCCGCAAGGTCCAGCTGAAGGACCACGTGCGCGGTGGCGTGCTGACCATGGCCGGCATCCTGACGCTGACCTCGAACCCGACGCGCACCAGCCCGGTCAAGCGCGGCAAGTGGATCCTCGAGGAGATCGTCAACCAGCCGCCACCGCCGCCGCCGCCCGCGGTCGGCGAGCTGCCCCAGCAGGGCACCGGCGCGACCACCGGGCTGAGCCTGCGCCAGCTCATGGAGCGCCACCGCGCCGACGCGGTGTGCGCCTCGTGCCACCAGCGCATGGACCCGCTCGGCTTCGGTCTGGAGAACTACGACGGCATCGGGCGCTGGCGCGGCGACGTCGACGGCAAGGCGCTCGATGTCGCGGGCACGCTGCCCGGCGGCCGCAAATTCAATGGCCCCGTCGAGCTCAAGGCGCTGTTCATGGCGCGCAAAGAGGACTTCGCGCGCTGCCTGGCCAGCAAGCTGCTGACCTTCGCCCTGGGCCGCGGCCTCAAGGACGACGACGACATGACGGTCGAGGACGCCAGCGCCGCCCTGGCCCGCGACCAGTACCGCTTCTCGACGCTGGTCGCCCAGGTGGTCACCAGCTATCCCTTCCGCTACCGCCGCGCGCCGTAGCTCGCATCCCGAACGGAGCATCGTCATGAGCAAGAACTGGCTGATCCCGCGCCGCACCGCCCTCAAGGGCGTCGGCGTGGCCATGGCGCTGCCGCTGCTGGAGGCGATGGGCTGGGCCGACGATCCCAAGGGCGGCAAGGCGGGCGGCTTCCGGGCGCCGGTGCGCAGCGCCTTCCTGATGATCGCCAACGGCGTCAACCAGGACGAGTGGAAGCCCAAGCCCGGCGCCACCGGCCTGCCGCGCATCCTGGTGCCGCTCGCGCCGGTGGTGAAGAGCGTGCTGGTGATCAACAACCTGCGCCACGACAAGGCGCGCGGCAACGGCGACGGCGCCGGCGACCACGCGCGCGAGTCCAGCACCTTCCTGACCGGCGCGCAGTGCCGCAAGACCTCGGCGGCCGACATCCAGGCCGGCGTGTCGATCGACCAGAAGCTCGCCGAGAAGCTCGGCGCCTTCACCTCGCTGCCCTCGCTCGAGCTCGGCACCGAGCGCGGCGGCACCGCCGGCAACTGCGATTCCGGCTACAGCTGCGCCTACTCGTCGAACATGTCGTGGCGCACGCCGAACACGCCGATGGGCAAGGAGGTCGACCCCAAGGCGGTGTTCACGCGCATGTTCGCGGCGCGCACTTCGTCGCCGCCCAAGCGCCAGGCCGGGCCGCGTGTCGACGTCGGCGCCTTCGCCGCGGGCAAGGGCGAGGCCGAGGCGCCGTCGCTGCAGCGCAGCATCCTCGACCTGGTGCTGGACGACGCCAAGGGCCTGCGCGGCGCGGTCGGCATGAGCGACCAGCGCAAGATGGACGAGTACCTCGACGCGGTGCGCGCGCTCGAGAAGCGCATCGAGCACGCCGACCGCGACGCCGCCGAGGCGGCCAAGGCCAAGGACGAGAAGAAGCCCGGCACCTACTCGCCAGTGATCGCGGTGCCGCCGCCATCGGGCATCCCGCCCAAGTACGCTGACCACGTCAAGCTGATGTTCGACCTCATCACGCTCGCCTTCCAGACCGACATCACGCGCGTGGTGACCTTCATGTTCGGCAACGGTGGCTCGAACCACAGCTACCCCGAGCTGGGCGTGATGGGCGCGCACCACGAGATCTCGCACCACGCCAAGGACCCGGTCAAGCTCGAGGGCATCGCCAAGATCAACACCCACCACATCGAGCTGTTCTCGTACCTGCTGCAGAAGATGCAGGCGATCAACGACGGCAAGGGCACCCTGCTCGACAACAGCCAGCTGATGTACGGCTCGGCGATCGGCGACGGCGACCGCCACAACCACGACGACCTGCCCGTGCTGCTGGCCGGCAAGGCGGGCGGCACCATCGCCAGCGGCCGCACCCTCAACGCCAAGGGCAACATGTGCGACCTGTTCCTGGGGATGGCGGCGCGCGCCGGCTGCCCGTTGGATTCCTTCGGCGACAGCAAGGGCATGCTGGAAGGGCTTTCCTAAGAGGCGGTTTCAAAACCCTCCCCTCC
>JACDGQ010000372.1 GCA_013821615.1 Planctomycetota bacterium | reverse complement strand
CTGTCGGGCACCGGCGTCATCACCATCCGGAGCAGGCGGGTTCGTCTATCCTATCCGAAGGTTGGAACGTGATGAATTGTGGGGTGGGCACACCTTTCGGACGACATGAAAAGTCGCATCAGCGATGTACACGTCATTTGTGGAATTGACGTACATGTCGAGTGACTGGCCGAGCGATGCAGAAATCGCCGGACCACCATCGCCCGCATACCCCGTCGATCCACTACCCGCGACAACTGTCACCACGCCAGAGACCAGATTGTATTCCTTGATTTGATTACCTGAGCGGAAAAAAAGATTGCCATGGGTATCAAGACACAGTGCTCCGCCACCATTCGCGATGGTGGAAATGGTGCGGGTTGCTGCCTCAATTTTCCGGATGTGGCCGCTGAACTGATCTGCAATGTAGATGTTTCCGCCCGCATCACCTGCCACACGGGTCGGGAAACTGAAAGTGGCCAGGGTTGCCGGCCCGCCGTCGCCCGAAGAGCCAAAAGCGCCTGTGCCCGCGATAGTGGTGATGATTTTAGTGGCGACATCGACCTTGCGGATCGCGTTATATTGAAAATCCGCTATGTACATGTTTCCGGCGGCATCGCAGGTGATCCCAGCGGGCCACAAATAACCCGAAGTGGCTGGACCATTGTCGCCATGGTTAGCCTGGAAGGCTCCGCCGCCAGCAACCGCGGTGATGATCCGGTCGGCTCCCCATCCTTCGCCTGAGGTAATGACGAGGAGGTTCGTCAGCACGCAAACCGCAATAATCAGCCGGTAGATGCCACGATACATGAATTCCCCTTGGTGAGGCTCGAGATGACTATATGATATGATGAAATCATCGACGGATTCACTTGGACGAGAATGATACTCGTCTCTGTCTTTCAAATTCAATGTAATATATTGGTCAAAACTTGCCAGTTCGGAGAAAGAGATATTCCACCTATCCCACCCAGGATTGCAATTGCGATCTCAGGGAAAATGCATCTGGAAATCATCATTGATAGCGCATCAGCCTGGTCCCGGCCGCGGGTTTCAAGCCACGAGCGGCTTTAAACCCGGCCCCAGGCATCATACACAGCAGTACGGGGTTCAGGACTGCCTGAGCTGCCGGACTCTCAGCAACAGGAGTCCGAACAGCAGGAGGCCCGCGCTGATCGCACCATTCCCGCAAGCCTTGCCGCCGCCGCTCTCCTGCGCCTTGCCGCTGCCACCAGGCGGCGCCGGCGGCACACCGCGATCGACGACCTGACTGCCCGTTCCGACGTTCCTGGTCGCGCTGGCAACCGCGCCGAATGCCGGAAAGGAAACGAGCGAACTGTCGATGCGCGTCAGGACGACATCGGTGGTCGTATTGTTGTTCTTGAGCCAGTAGCCGAGGCCGGATTCCAGGGTCGCGTGCTGGGTGTAGGCGGTACCGTCCCAGAAGAATGGCTGAGCAGTGGTCAGGTCTCCGCTGCCGACGGTACCGAGCAGATCAGCGAGCACGATCGGATCGGTGATCGGCGTGGCCGGGTCGCTGGCAAGGGCCACCGAGAAGTCCGCGAGGAAGGCGTGGCTGGTCACACCTGAGGAATTGATCAAGAAAGGCGGTAGCCCGACGAAGTTGAACCCCGGCTTGAGGACGATGCCGTCCGGCAGTGAAGCGGGCGCGCCACTGAAATCGAGGCCGAGATTGAGGCGGGTGGCAATGAACACCCCTGAGTGGATCGTGAGGTTGGCCAGGGCCGTGGCGTCCGCGGTGACTTCGGCGTACGTCTGCGCAGCGGCATCCCACGAAAAAGCACGTACTTGATTGCTAGGCCGCCCAGTGAGCGCGGCCCGGAGGCGGGCCAGGCCCTCTGGAGTGGCTGGGCAAATGGCATTGTAGACCACTGTCGATCCCGACGAAACGCCGAGCGCCGGAGTGGTGACCGTCACGACCGGACCCTGTGCCGTACCGCCCGCGGTGACGAACACCCTGGTGATAGACGACGAAATGCCGGCCGAGTTGAAGTCCACCGCGCGCACGGTGATCGACGTCCCCGAGGCGAGCGCCGAAACGTCTACGGTGGCCGTGAACGGACCCGAGGTGAAGTGCTGAATTGGCGTGGATGTGCCGTTCGCATCGAGGAAGAGGTCGAGGCTGGTCGGCGCGTTCTGGGGATCGGTGGAGATGACCGCAACCGGCACGCTGCCGCTGACAATGGTCGCATCAGCGGGAGTGGGTGCGGTGAAGGCTATCGGCGCTCCTGGAGTGGAAATCACGTTCACCCGCGCAGTGTCCTGGTTCACCAGAGTGCCATCGCTGACGGCAACTGCGGTCATCGCAACGGTGGCCTGCGTACCGGGCGCCACTCCCTGTCCGATGATCACCTGAACCGGGACGCTGGCGAATCCACCGGCTACGAGTTGAATGGAGGTCGGAGCCGAGATGGTCAGGCCGCTGGAGGCGATCGCGGTGAGATTGAAGGTGTCGGTGATGTTCTGCAGGTTCTGCACCGTAAAGGAAAGATTGAGGGTGGTACCAGGATTGGCGCTGGTCAACGAAGGCGCCAGCACCTGAACCAGGCCCGTGTCCGTCCACTTTTCGAAGGCGGTGATGGTAAATGATTCGTTCGGTGCGAGCGTGCCGTGGTCCCACTGCAGGCTCATGCCGTTGTCGATGAAGCTAGGGTTCACCGTATCAGGAAGATCACCGGTCGACTGCAGCTGTGTGCCGTTAGCGGAGAAGCCGTCCTCAAAATGGTGAGTCGCGGGGGTGTTGGCAGCACCGAACATGCCCATCAATCCCGGGACCTTGTCATTCCTGCAGAACACCATTCCCAACGCTGGGTCGAAGAAGCCGTTCGCCAAGTCGCTGAAATAGAAAAAAGAGTCACCCCCGTACCTCAGCGCAACGCCAGTGAACGTTGAATTGCTAGCATTTGTCACTGTCCATGTGTGCTGATAAACTTGTTGGCCTTCCGCATAGGAAACCACCTGGGTAATGCTGATACCGTCTAGTGTGGTTACCCGCGAGGTGATAGTTCCCGTCGTGCCAGTCCCGCTGACATTGACAAGCACATGCTCATTTGGTGACGGAGTGAAATTTCCCGGCCCGCTGACCGACGTCGTGCCAGAAAGCGTCCGACGAATGAAGGTGTTGTACGTTGAGAAGTACTGCCTTTCGGCGATGATTTGACCAGTGAAGACGTTGTTCACCGTGTCAAAATGATCCTCCAGGCGAAGGACGCGCATACCAAGGTTCTCGGAAGCGAAAATCTGCAAAGGAGAACCAGTGATCTCCAATTCCGTCGCGTGCCCATCCTGAACTGCCAGGAAGGCCAGCACGAGCATCATCAGCATCTTGGGAAAGAAACGGACGGCGGTGAAAAACGATGCGGTCATTGAGGTAATTCCAGGTGAGGGTACGGCATGTCGTCAGCCAGCGAGGTTCAGACACCTCCTTATGAGAGGTTCTGGCGGCTCTACTAGCGCAACGACAGATGCCTAGTGGCGAAGGCGGTCGCAAGATAATCCTTACTTGCTGAATACAAGCCCAGGCATTCGGAAACCGAGTGTGCGAATCCACACCCTCTCCCCTGTTCTTGGGGAATGAGGTCTATGTCTAGAGCTAGCCATGAGATGAATTTCGCATGTCCCGTCGCGATGGGTTGCACAGCGCCCCCTTTCCCACTGCCTTCTGGAAGAATGTGAAGATATTGAAGCAACACCCCTGAGTTCATGCGTTAAAATCATGCTCTTTCGTGGATGACCCTCAAATCCCGCATATCCGCCTCCAACGTTCCTTGACACCTTTGTCAGGGACCTAAGGTGCGCGCGCCTTCCAGGCAGGACCACCCGTCGATGAACGCATCACCCACCGCTCAGCTGCGCCTGCACGCCGGGAAACCCGCCCCGCGGCCCCCGCGCATGCCCATGGGCAATGGAGGAGCGGATGGCGATGAAGATGGCGATGACCGGCGCACCCCGGCCAAGCCTCCGGTCGACCTGCGCTCGTGGGCGCGCCCCTATGCCCTGCTCTCCTCGCTGGTCGCCGGCGTCCTCGGCGCCACGCTGATCGGCATCTGGCTCGACCGCCAGCAGGGCTCGTCGCCGGCCTGGACGCTCGGGCTGGTCCTGCCGGTGCTCGCCGCCGGGCTGTGGCAGCTGGTGCGGGAGTCGAAGCGATGAGCGCGCGCACCCGTACCGTCC